>JANQKO010000550.1 GCA_028281075.1 Alphaproteobacteria bacterium
CGCCGCTGCGGCAACTGCCGCGGTCGCCGTCGATGGCCGCCGCGGTCTCGGCGACGACCCTGTTCTTCAATTCCTCGATCGGCGCCGCCAGCGCCGCTAGCCGCGCGGAGACCTTCGGGTCCGGCGCCACCGACGCATCCAGCAGATGCGGCTCGCCGCGCGCCGAGACCACCTGTCCGGCATCGTCGAAGACGATATCGATCTCGCCGAGATACTTCGAATAGGCGCCGGCCTGGACGATCGGCACGTCGATGCCGTCGGGATTCCTGACCCAGACCGGATAGCCGCCGGCGGCGCGCTCGGCGGTGTTGGACAACAGGGTATGCGAATGCCCGCCGACGATCACGTCGATCCCGGCGACGGCCGCGGCAATCTCCTTGTCGCGCGGCAGGCCGACATGCGTCAGCGCGACAATCTTGTCGACATCCCGCGCCGCCAGCTCGGCGACCGCGGCGCGCAGATAGTCCTCGGCCCGTTGGAAGACCACGTCGGGGCCCGAGGATGACAGTTCGCCCGTGTCTTCCGCCAGCACGCCGATGATGCCGACCTTCTCACCGCCGACGTCGAGCACAACATGACCGGCGAGGCGGTCTCTCAGGACCGCCGATTTCGAGACATCGACATTGCCGAGCAGGACGGGAAACCGGACCTTGTCGAGAAAGTTGGCGAGGCCCTCGGGTCCGTCATCGAATTCATGGTTGCCGACCGCCATGGCGTCGAAGCCGATCAGGTTCATCAGCTCGGCCGCCGCCGCGCCCTTGTAGGTCGTGTAGAACAGCGAGCCCTGGAACTGGTCGCCGGCATCCAGCGTCAGCACGTTGCCGCCGGCGCCGTCGATCGCGGCCCGGCGCGCGTCGATCTTGGCCTTCACGCGGGCGATGCCGCCAAAGCACCGGCCGGCCGCGTCGTCGTCGGCGCCGCAAGTGGAGTCGTATTTGTTGATCGGCTCCAGCCGGCTGTGCACGTCGTTGATATGCAGGATTGTGAGCGTGTAATCCGCCCGAACCACACTCGTTGACAGCACTAGACTGGTTACCACCGTCATTGCCAGTTGCCATCTCATGGCTAATCCCCCATCAAGTGCTGATGTAAACAAGACTAGACTTCAACGCCGACGCCGCTGCAAGCCTTCTGATGCGCCTAAGCGGTTGGTGAATAGATTTTTGCCAGAAACGCCGACATGGCGCCGTTCACGACGTCCGGCTGCTCCAGCGTCGTCAGATGGCCGGCCCTGGGCACGGTCTCCAGCGTCGCCCGAGGCAGGCCGGCGGCAATGGCCCGGGCGTTCTCCGGCGGCAGCGCCGCGTCTTCCTCGCCCACCATGACCAGCGCCGGCATGTCGAGCGTCGCCAGCCGTGGCAGCAGCGACCGCCGCGCCATCAGCGCATCGAGCGTCAGCAGCATTGAGGGAATGTCGGTCGCCGCGAAGCGCGATCGCCATGCGGCGACCAGATCGCCACGCACCGCGCGCGTGGTGGGTCCGAACATCAGCGGCAGGATCGACGGCATCAGCGGGCCGACGCCGAACAGGCGCGCCATCACGCCCATCAGGCGAAACTTGATCTTCGGGACCAGCGTCTCGGCACCGGCCGTCGTGTCGAGCAGCACCAGTCCGTCGACCCGGTCGGGCCGCGCCAGCGCGCCCCGCAGCGCCACCATGCCGCCGATCGACAGCCCCGCCCAGACCACGCGCTCGATCCCGAGTTCGTCGAGCAGCGCGATCACATGATCGGCGAGGTCTTCGAGACTGAAGGGCCGGGTCACGGGTCCGGAATGGCCATGTCCGGGCCAGTCGATATTGATCAGCCGGTACCGCGGCGACAGCGCCGCGACCTGCGGCGCCCACATCTCGCCGGAACAGAGGAAGCTGTGCCCCAGCACCAGCACCGGGCCGTCACCCACGTCCTCGAAGTGAATGCGGCATCCGGCGCGCTCGATCGACGGCATCGCCCGCTCCTTTCGCGCTGGCCGGGCTCAACCTCGCAGATCGGCGGGCCGCTGTCCCCCGTTTTCGGACCGCGCCGCCCGCGCGCGACGCAGACCGTGGTGGCGCCGAGAATGGCGCGCTAAGCTCGGGCGGCGACCGGGGCGTCGTCCGCCGGCGTTTCTTCGACGATCTTGAAGAAGCCGATCAACCGCTGCAGGTCGCTGACCTGCGCCTGCATCGTATGCAGCGCGGCCGAGGTCTGCTCGACGAGGGCGGCGTTCTGCTGCGTCATCTCGTCCAGCCCGGCAACGGCCCTGCCGACCTCCTCGATGCCGCCGGACTGCTCCTGGCTCGCCGTGGTGATCTCGGCGATGATCTCGGCGACCTTCCTGACCGAGGCGACGATTTCATCCAGCGACGCGCCCGTCTTCTGCACCAGGCCGACGCCTTCGTTGACCTGGCTGCCGCTGTTGCCGATCAGATCCTTGATCTCCTTCGACGCCCGGGCCGATCGCTGCGCCAGCGCGCGCACCTCCGTGGCAACGACGGCGAACCCCTTGCCGGCTTCGCCGGCCCGCGCGGCCTCGACGGCGGCGTTCAAGGCAAGCAGGTTGGTCTGGAAGGCGATCTCGTCGATCATGCCGACGATCTCGGTGATCTGGCCGGCCGATTCCTCGACCTTGCCCATGGCCTCGACGGCCGCGCCGACGATCTTGCCGCCGTTGGCCGCCGCGTCGCGCGCCGCCGCGGCCAGCTGGTTGGCCTGCTGGGCATTGCTGGCGTTCTGGCGCACCGTGGCCGACAGCTCCTCCATGGAGGCCGAGGTCTCCTCCAGCGACGACGCCTGGGTCTCCGTGCGCGAGGCCAGATCTCCGGCGCCGCCGGAGATTTCGGCCGCCGCGCCCTGGACGGACGACGTCGTCGCCCTGATCCTGCCGACCAGGTCGGTGATCTTGTCCGCCATGGCGTTCGCGTCCGTCTTCAGCGCCAGAAAGCTGCCCTGGTGGCTGCCGGCCATGCGGCAGCGAAGATCACCATCGGCCAACCCGGCCAGCATCTCGCCGACGTCGTCGATCACCCCCTGCATCGTCGTCAACATGTCGTTCACGCCGTCGCCGAGCCGCCGCGTGACACCGTCCAGCTCCGACGTGTCGATGCGGGCCGTGAGATCTCCGGCCGCGGCGGCGGCGACGACATCGCCGATGGCCCGGTCGATCTGCCGTTCCTGGTCCTGGGGGATCGTCCCCTGGCGCTGACGTTCCGCCTCGGCGTCACGCTGC
>JANQKO010000565.1 GCA_028281075.1 Alphaproteobacteria bacterium
CTCGATCAGCGGCGCCGTCGACCATGCCGCCGACCTGATCCGGGGCAACGGCTTCGACGGTGCCCGCCTGGTGATCGATGTCTCCGGCGACGGCCCGCAGATCGGCGGCCGGCCGCTGCCCGTCTCCCGGGCCGAGGCGCTGGCCGACGGCATCACCATCAACGCGCTGGTCATCAAGTCGCCCGGCGGCGGCTATCCCGGCCCCGGCGGCATGCCGCTGGACGCCCACTACGACCGCGACGTGATCGGCGGCCAGGGCGCCTTCGTCATGGTCGCCGAGACGCGGGCGAACTTCGCCGAGGCGATCCTGACCAAGATGATCGAGGAGATCGCCGACCAGCGTCCGACCGGCCTGCCGAAGACCGAACTCGCCGGCCGCCGCGCGCCGGCGGACTGACGGCGGTGTGATCGGTCGTGTTTGGCAACCGCCGCCGGCGGGCCTAGGCTGGCGCGCAAACAGCGGAGGCACCGTCATGCTCCGAACCATTCGCGCCGGCCTGGCCGCGACCATCCTGCTGGCGACACCCGTCGTCGCCGCGACGGCCGAGGACGGCAAGCCGAAGGTTTCGCCGGAACAGGTCGAGACCCTGGTGCGGCAGGTCTTCTCGCCGAACCGGGGCGAACGCGACCTGGCACTGGGCCTGCTGGTCCAGCGTGGCGAGAAAGACGTGGTGCCGGCACTGATCCAGGCGCTGCGCTTCGTGCCCGACGACGGCACGCTCGGCCGCGCGCTCTCGGCGCTGACCGGCCAGTATCTCGACGGTGACTGGCACGCATGGATGCTGTGGCAGCAGGCGCATCCCGAGATCCGGCCGTTCGACGGTTTCGACGGTTTCAAGGCCGACCTGGTGGCGCGGATCGACCAGAACTTCCGACAGTTCCTTTGGCGCGGCGTCAAGCATGAGATCCGGCTGGAAGAGATCGCCTGGGGCGGCGTGGTCAAGGACGGCATCCCGGCGCTGGTCAACCCGGAGCTGATCAGGCCGGCCGAGGCCACCTACATCACCGACGACGAGCTGGTCTTCGGCGTCGAGATCAACGGCGACGCCCGCGCCTACCCCTTACGCGTGCTCGACTGGCACGAAATGTTCAACGACGTCATCGGCGGCGTGCCGGTGGCGCTCGCCTACTGCACGCTCTGCGGCTCGGGCATCCTGTTCGAGACGGTGGTGCCGGCGCGCAAGGAGCCGTTGATCTTCGGCTCGTCCGGCTTCCTCTACCGCTCGAACAAGCTGATGTACGACCGGGCCACCAATTCGTTGTGGAACCAGTTCACCGGCCGGCCGGTCGTCGGCGAGCTGACCGGTTCCGGCATCGAGCTGAAGATCCGCCCGGTCACGATCACGAGCTGGCGCGGCTGGCTGGCGCGACATCCGGACACCAAGGTACTGTCGCTCGATACCGGCTTCAACCGTGTCTACGAGCCCGGCCGGCCCTATGGCGCGTACTTCGCCAACCCCGACCTGATGTTCCCCGCCGTCGTCCTGGACCAGGCGCTGAAGCCCAAGGACTACGTCTTCGCGCTCCGCGTCGGTACGGCGGAAAAGGCCTGGAGGCTCACCGCCTTCGAGGGCGGCACGGTGCTGAACGACCGCGTCGGCGAGATCGACGTCGTCCTGATCGGCAATGCCGCCACCCGCACGGTGCGCGCCTACGACGCCGGCGGCCGCGATTTCGAGACCGCCGGCGACGGCAGCCTACGCGATACCGGCGACGGCGGCATCTGGCGGATCGACGAGGAAGGCCTGATCGGCACGGACGGCACGCGGCTTGCGCGGCTCGGCGGCCACATCGCCTACTGGTTCGCCTGGACCGGCTACAAGCCGCACGCCCCGCTGGCCGACGGTTGACGTCCGGCAACAAGGCAGCGGATGTCACCGCCAAGACACCAAGATCACCCCGCCGGCACGGTGGCCAGATTGCCCGTCCCGTGGGGGCTTGGCGGTAAACCCGGTCTGAAGGCCCGACCCGAGAAGGGGCAATGTAAGGGGCTCGCTCCTCAGGGCAGTCGCGTCAGCTTGGTGATGCCGGGCGGGGACATTTCGGTCATGTAGAGATTGCCGTCGGCGTCGCCGGCGATGCCGTGCGCGCCGTTGAAGACCGGCCGGCAGCGCCCGACCAGCGCGCCGTCGGGCGCGAACATGGACAGCCGGGGGATCTGGTCGGTCACGTAGACGAAGCCGTCGGCGTCCTCGAAGATATCCATCGGATGATAGAGATCCGGCCATTCGTCCAGGTAGGCGCCGTCACGGTCGAACACCTGCACCCGGTCGTTCTCGCGGTCCAGCACCAGCACGCGGTTCCGCCGGTCGACCCAGACCGCGTGCGGCGTGGTGAACTCGCCCGGTCCCGTTCCCGGCCGGCCCCAACTCCGCAGGTGCCGGCCGTCGGCCGAAAACCGGTGCACGCAGGAATTGCCGTAGCCGTCGGAGACATAGATCTCGCCGTCCGGCGCCACGGCGACGCCGGTCGGATGGTTGAACGGCGCCTGAAACACCGCCACGTGCCGCTCGCCCAGCGCCGACCGCAGCCCGCCCTCGCCGTCGAACACCAGCACCTGGTGCGCGTCCCGGTCGACGATCAGTATCCGCCCGTCCGCGGCCATGTGCAGGCCGTGCGGATCGGCGATCCGTCCCTGGCCCCAGGTCCCCACGAACCGCCCGTCGGCCTCGAACACCAGCACCGGCGGATCGAGCCGCCGAACCGCGTGCACCCGGCCCTGGCCATCGACACCGATGGCCGACAGCAGTTCCAGCGACAGGCCGGACGGCGGCGCGCCCCAGCGCCGGTTCACGGCATAGCGGTGCGCGCCGAGCGTGACGCTGAGATCGGGATCGAGCATGTGGCGGCCTCATGGTCTGCCGGGCCGGCGGCGCGCCGTCGGTGATCCGCATCATGACCGATCCCGAGACCGATGTCCCGCCTCAGGCGCCGCCCGCCTCGACCGGCATGTGCGCGCCGATCACGTCCAGGAACGCCGCGCCGTAGCGCGTCAGCTTCGACTGGCCGACGCCCGGAAGCTGGGCGAAGGCGTCCAGGCCCGCCGGCCGCTGCCGCGCCATCTCGGCCAGCGTGGAATCGTGAAAGATCACGTAGGGCGGCACGCCCTGGGCCTTGGCCAGTTCCATGCGTTTCGCGCGCAACGCCTGGAACAGCGCCTGATCGTCGGGGTCCTCCAGCACCGCCCGGCCGCGGGCGACCGTGGCGGCGGCCTTCCTGCGCACGGTCTCCTTGCGCAGGCTGACCTCGCGGTCGCCGCGCAGCACGTCGCGCGCGCCCTGGCCCAGCCGCAGGCCGCCATGCCCCGCCACGTCGACGACCAGCAGCCCCATGGCCACGAGCTGGCGAAACACCGAACGCCATTCGTCGCGGCTGAGCTCGCCGCCGATATCGTAGGTCGACAGCCGGTCGTGCCCGAGCCGGCGAATGCGCTCGGTCGCGCCGCCCAGCAGCACGTCGATGACGTGGCCGGCGCCGAACCGCTGTCCGGTGCGGTAGACGCAGGACAGCGCCTTCTGCGCCGCCACGGTGCCGTCGAAACTCTCCGGCGGCGTCAGGCAGATGTCGCAATTGCCGCAGGGCGCGGGCAGGCGGTCGCCGAAATATTCCAGCAGCACCTGGCGGCGGCAGCGCGTGGTCTCGCAATAGCCCAGCAGCGCATCGAGCTTCTGCCGCTCGACCCGCTTCTGCTGCTCGGGCGCGTCCGACATCTCGGCCATCTGCCGCAGCTTCACCACGTCCTGCAGGCCATAGACCATCCAGGCGTCGGCCGGCAGGCCGTCGCGCCCGGCGCGGCCGGTCTCCTGGTAATAGGCTTCCATGCTCTTCGGCAGGTCGAGATGGGCGACGAAGCGGACGTCCGGCTTGTCGATGCCCATGCCGAAGGCGATGGTCGCCACCACGATCACGCCGTCTTCCTTCAGAAACCGGTCCTGGCGCGCCGCGCGCTCGTGCTTCTCCAGGCCGGCGTGATAGGCGATCGCCGGATGGCCCTGGTTCGCCAGCCAGTGCGCCGTCTCCTCGACCTTGGCCCGGCTCAGGCAATAGACGATGCCAGCCTCGCCTTCATGCTCCTCGGCGATGAAGCGCTGGAGCTGCGCCCGCGGATTCTGCTTCGCCGCCACGCGGTAGCGGATGTTCGGCCGGTCGAAGCCGGCGACGAACATGCGGGCGCCGGCGAGGTCCAGCCGCTCGACGATGTCCTTGCGCGTCGGCGCGTCCGCCGTCGCGGTGAGCGCGATGCGCGGCACGTCGGTGAACCGCTCGTGCAGCACCGTGAGCTGCCGGTATTCCGGCCGGAAGTCATGGCCCCATTGCGACACGCAATGGGCCTCGTCGATGGCGAACAGCGACAGGCGGCAATCGTCCAGCAGTTCGAGAAACGGCTCGGTCAACAGCCGCTCGGGCGCCACGTAGACCAGGTCCAGATCGCCCGTCCGCATGGCGGCCTCGACCCGGCCGGCCTCGGCGAACGACAGCGTCGAGTTCAGCGCCGCCGCCCGCACGCCGAACTGCCGCAGGGCCGAGACCTGGTCCCGCATCAGCGCGATCAGCGGCGAGACGACCACGGCGACGCCGTCGCGGCACAGCGCCGGAAGCTGATAGCAGAGCGACTTGCCGCCGCCCGTCGGCATCAGCACCAGGCAGTCGTTGCCGGCGATCACCTGGTCGACGATCTCGCCCTGCTGTCCGCGAAACGAATCAAACCCGAAGACGTCGCGCAATACCGCGTGCGCATCACCAGCCGGCGTCATGCCGTTCGACCCCCGGATACCGGCCTGGAACTATTCGGCGGCGTAGCGCGGTCCTTCCAGCTTGAGCCGCTGGCGCGGAATCCGCCGGACATGGCCGCCGGTAACGCCGTCCGGGATGGCGGCGGCCATGTCGGCCGCCTCCAGGAACAGGTCCAGGTCGATGCCGGTATCGACGCCCATGCGATGGAACAGGTAGATCAGGTCCTCGGTGGCGACATTGCCGGTGGCGCCCGGCGCGAACGGACAGCCGCCTAGGCCCGCGGCCGAGCCGTCGAACACGGTAAGGCCCGCCTCGTGGCCCGCCAGCACGTTCGAGACGGCAAAGCCCAGCGTGTCGTGGCCGTGGAAGCCCCAGGTGATCCCGTCGCCGAACTGGGCGATGCACTGCCGGGCAAGACCGCCGACATGACCCGGCATGGCGAAGCCGGTGGTGTCGCTCAGCACCAGCTCGACATCCTCGCGGATCGCCAGGATGCGCTCGATGTTGCGCAGCACGCTGGCCTCGGGCGTGCGGCCCTCGAACGGGCAGTCGAACGACGTCGCGAGGCCGATGCGGAGCCGCAGCCGGCCGTCGGGATCGACCTCGCGGCAGAGCAGGCCGAGATCGTCGATCGATTGCTGCACCGGCCGGCGCACGTTGCTCTGATTATGGGATTCCGACATGGAGACGACGTAGATGATCTCGGTCATCCCGGCCGCGACCGCGTCGCGCGCGCCGCGCGTGTTCGGCACCAGCACCATGGGCCGGGCGTCCCCCAGCGGACCCAGGCCGGCGATCACGTCGCGGATGTCCTGCATCTGCGGGATCGCCTTGGGGCTGACGAACGAACCCATCTCGAACCGGCGCACGCCGGCGCGCAGCAGGGCCCGGATGAACGCCACCTTGTCCTCGGTCGGCACCCGGGTCGGGACCGATTGCAGGCCGTCCCGCGGCCCCACTTCGACGATCTGCACGGCGCTCATGCCGCCACTCCTTCCATCTCTCGCTCCGGCGCGCGGCCATGATAGCATGCCCGCGCCGCCGGAAAATCCGCCAGGGGAACCTTATTCGCATGCCAGCCACCATCCTCGACCTTGCCGCCGATCTCGCGGCCGGCCGCGTCACCAGCCGGGCACTGACCGAGCGGGCGCTCGCCCGCATCGACGATCCGTCGGGCGAGGGCGAGCGCGCCTTCCTGCATGTCGACCGCGCGGCGGCGTTGGCCATGGCGGATGCCAGCGACCGGCTGCGGGCGCACGGGATCGCGCCGTCGCCGCTGGCCGGCCTGCCGGTCTCGGTCAAGGACCTGTTCGATGTCGCCGGCCAGGTCACCACGGCCGGCTCGGTGGTCCTGGAAGACGCCGCGCCGGCGACGTCCGACGCGCCCGTGGTGGCGCGCGTCCGGGCCGCCGGGGCCGTGCTGATCGGCCGCACCAACATGACCGAATTCGCCTATTCCGGCATCGGCGCCAACCCGCATTACGGCACGCCCGGCAACCCGCGCGACCGCGCCCGCGTGCCGGGCGGCTCGTCCTCCGGCGCGGCGGTCTCGGTCGCCGACGGCATGGCCGTCGCGGCGCTGGGCACCGATACCGGCGGCTCGGTGCGCATCCCCTCGGCCTTCTGCGGCATCACCGGCTTCAAGCCGACGCAAGTGCGCGTGCCGCTCGACGGCGCGACGCCACTGTCCTTCTCGCTCGACAGCATCGGCCCGCTGGCCGCCAGCGTCGCCTGCTGCGCGATCCTGGACGCCGTGCTGGCCGGCGAGCCGATCCGCCCGCCCGGCGACCTGCCGCTCGCGGGCCTGCGGTTCGCCGTGCCGCGGCAATATGTCCTGGACGACCTGGACGACGCCGTCGCCACCGCCTTCGAGGCGACCCTGTCGCGGCTGTCGGCCGCCGGCGCTGGGATCACCGACATTCCCTTCGCCGAACTGCACGAGATTCCGCGGCTCGGCGCCAGCGGCGGCTTCCCGGCCGCCGAGGCCTATGCCTGGCATCGCGACCTGCTCGACCGCGCCGGCGACCGCTACGATCCGCGCGTCGGCGGCCGCATCCGCCGCGGCGCCGGGATCAGCGCCGCCGACTATATCGATCTGGTGAACGGGCGCGCCGACCTGATCGCCCGCGCCGACGCGATCACGGCCCCCTTCGACGCGCTGCTGCTGCCGACGGTGGCGATCCTGGCCCCGCGCCTGGCCGACCTCGCGGCCGACGACGACTATTTCCGCCTCAACATGCTGAGCCTGCGCAACTGCACCGTCGGCAACTTCCTCGATCGCTGCGCCGCCTCGCTGCCCTGCCAGGCACCGGGCGACCTGCCCGTGGGCCTGATGATCATGGGCGCGCGCGGCGCCGACCATCGGCTGCTGTCGATCGCCGCGGCCGTCGAGGCCGCGCTACAGAACCAATAATCCGTCAGAAGTGGGGAACAAGAATGACAACGACACGGACGCGGCTCTGGACCGAGCTCGACTTCGAGGCCGACGGCAAGCAGATCGGCTATCTGCAGATGCCCTATTCGGTGACGCGCTCGGCCTACGGCAACATCTCGATCCCGCTGGTGGTCATCCGCAACGGCGAGGGACCGACCGTGCTGCTGATGTCGGGCAACCACGGCGACGAGTACGAGGGCCAGGTCACGCTCTGCCGGCTGATCCGCGAGCTGCGGCCGGAAGACATATCGGGCCGGGTCATCGTCATGCCGGCGGCGAACTTTCCCGCCGCCATGGCCGGCGCCCGCGTCTCGCCGCTGGACGGCGGCAACCTGAACCGGTCGTTCCCGGGCGATCCCGACGGCGGGCCGACGCTGGAGATCGCGCACTATATCGACACCGTGCTGGCACCGATGTGCGACGGCTGGGTCGACCTGCATTCCGGCGGCTCGTCGCTGGACTACGTGCCCATGGCCATGTGCTACCTGACCGAGGACGACGACTACAACGCGCGGGCGCGCGCGGCCCTGATGGCCTTCGGCGCGCCGATCAGTGTGATCTGGGACTATTTCGACGACAAGCGGCTGGCCCGCAGCACGGCGCAGGCGCATGACGTGATCTATATCGGCACCGAGGCCGGCGGCGGCGGCCGCGTCAACCCGGCCGGCGTCCAATTGACCCGCAACGGCGCGGTCCGGGCGCTCGACTATTTCGGCGTGCTGACGAACCGCGACCGCTTCCCGGATGTCGGCCCGCCGGAAGATATCCGCCTGGTCGAGATCGCCACCCGCGACTACTTCGTCTACGCGCCGGCGGCCGGCCTGTTCGAGCCCTTCCACGCGCTCGGCGCGCAGGTCGAGGCCGGCGCCGCCGCCGGCTGCATCCACTTCGTCGACGATCCGGGGCGCGAGCCGGTCACCGTCAACTTCAAGACCGGCGGCGTGCTGATCTGCAAGCGCCACTTCGCCCGGGTCGAGCGCGGCGACTGCGTTGGGCATCTGGTGACCGATATCGACGGCGGCTGACGGTGGCCGGGCCGGCCGCGCGGCATCGAAACGGCGGAAAAAACGCCGCGCCCGGGGGCGCGGCGTCGGAGCTGTTCACGTCAGGTGAAGCCACGGCCGTTCTTGGCGGCCGACGGCCGGCAGTGAGTGCTGCCCTATGCAATCCCCGTTCGAGAAGGCGTCGTCCATGCCATGGCGTTTGATCCGCCACCGAACGCGGGCGCAGTACTCACCGTCACCGAAACGTCAGACATTGGATCACCTCCTTTCTGCTGTTGCACCGATGCGGAAAGACTGCATCTAGCCGCCGTATTGTCAAGAGCCACAATATCCGCCTCAAAAACCGCTATGTCAGCAACCGGAACCGCGGCAGCCACAGCCCGTCCGGGCCCGCGTCCCAGGCCAGCTCGACATCCGCGCCGACGGCTAGCGCGCTGGGCGCGGCGTCGATGACGTTGCTGATCAGCTTGACGCCCGGCAGCGCCGGAAAGGCGATCACCGCGACGTTGTAGGGCAGCCGGTCGCGCACGGCCGGGTGCGAGGCATGGTGCGCGAAGGTATAGCTGAACACCCGCGCCTCGGCCGGCGCCGGCACCCAGACGCGGTTCGTTGACTGACAGGCGGGGCAGACCGGAAGCGGGGGATGTTGCGCCGTGCCGCAATCGCCGCAGGCCTGGAACATCAGCCGGCGTTCCCGGCAATGGGCCCAGAATTCGGCCGCGTCCATGTCGGGCGCGGGAAACGGCAGGGTATCGGGCAGGTAGGGCATGGCTCAAACCCCCAGGATCGCGGCGCTGGTCGGCGTCACGCTTCCGCCGCCCGACACCAGGCACAGCCTGGCGTCCGCGACCTGGCTGGTCGACTGGCCGCGGAGCTGCCGCACGCCCTCGACCACCAGGTTGAAGCCGTGGATATAGGCCTCCGACAGGTTGCCGCCCGCGGTGTTGACGGGCAGGCGGCCATCGGGCCAGCGCAGGTTGCCGTCGGCGGCGAACGGTCCGCCCTCGCCGACGCCGCAGAAGCCGAAGTCCTCGAGCGAGAAGATCACCGTCGCCGTGAAGGCGTCGTAGAGCTGCGCCACGTCGATCTCTTCCGGCGTCACGCCGGCCCGCCCATAGAGCTCGCCCGCCATGACCCTGGCGTTGCCGGTGGCATAGATCTCGTCCGGCATGTTGTGGCCGCCCAGCATGCCGCTGCCCCAGCCCTTGCTGCTGCCCTGCCGCGCCGCCAGCACGTGCACCGGCCGGGTCTTCAGGTCGCGGGCACGCTCGGCCGTCGTCACGATCACGGCCGCCGCGCCGTCGCTCTCCAGGCAGCAGTCGAAAAGCCGCAGCGGGTCGGCGATCATGCGCGAGGCCTGGTGGTCTTCCAGGCTCAACGGCCGGCCGTGCATGACCGCGCGCGGGTTGCGCCGGGCGTTGTCGCGGCAGACCAGCGCCACCTCGGCGAACTGTTCCGACGTCGTGCCATGAAGGTGCATGTGCCGCCGCGCCAGCAGGGCGAACATCTGCGCCGGCGCGAACAGGCCGAAGGGCGCCGTGAAGGCGGCGTCCGGCGACCAGGCATGATACTGGCCGAAGCGGAACGATTGTCCCTGGCACAGCCCCCGGAACACGGCGACCGCCGTCGCCTGTCCGCTCTCGACCGCGGCCGCGGCATGCGCAAGCGCGCCGCACGACCCGCCGCCGCCCCCGCCCCAGACCATCGAGGCGAACCGGAGCTGGTCGATGCCGAGCGCGACCATCAGCCGCGCGGGGTCGTTGGCGTCGTCGGAATAGGACGCGAAACCGTCGATCGCCGAGGGCGGCAGGCCGGCATCGGCCGCCGCGTTCAGAATGGCCTCGCAGGCGAGCGCGAACTGGCTGCGGTCGGCGATGCCGCCCCATCTGGCATACGGGCTCTCGCCGATGCCGACGATGACGGCGCGGTCACGGCTGGCGGTCATGGCGTGGACAGTCTTGGGCGCGGTGAATAGGCTTGCATGAACCGAATCTCTGGGGGACGGACACGTGCGTTTGCTGCGGCCGGGATCGACCTATGCGGACCTGAAGGCGACATTTCGCCATCAAATCCCCGACCGGTTCAACATCGGCGTCGACGCCTGCGACCGCCATGCCGGCGATCCGGACAAGCTGGCGCTGATCTACGAGGACGCCGACGGCGCGGTCCGGCGCTACACCTTCGCCGACATGCAAAAGCTGTCGAACCGCCTGGCGAACGCGCTCACGGCGCTCGGCATCGGACCCGGCGACCGTGTCGGCATCCTGCTGGGCCAGCGGCCGGAGACGGCGCTGACCCACATCACGCTCTACCGCATGGGCGCCATCGCCCTGCCGCTGTTCACGCTGTTCGGCCCCGACGCGCTCGAATACCGGCTCGGCAACAGCGGCGCCAGGGCCGTCATCACCGACGGCGCCAACGCCGGCAAGCTGACCGGTATCCGCGACCGCCTGCCCGACCTGCGGTCGGTGATCGTGACCGGCCCGGGCGACGAGGCCGGCGACCACGACTTCGGGGCGCTGCTGGAGAACGCCCGCGACAGCTTCACGCCGGTCGACACGGGCGCCGAGGACCCGGCGCTGATCATCTACACGTCGGGCACGACGGGGCCGCCGAAGGGCGCGCTGCACGCGCACCGGGTGATGTTCGGCCACTATCCCTCGATCGAGTTCACGCACGACTTCTTTCCGCAGGCGAACGACCTGTTCTGGACGCCCGCCGACTGGGCCTGGGGCGGCGGCCTGCTGGACGTACTGCTGCCGGCCTGGCATTACGGCGTGCCGGTGCTGGCCCACCGGGCGGCGAAGTTCGATCCCGAACGGACCTTCGACCTGCTGGCCAGGCACGCCGTGCGCAACAGCTTCCTGCCGCCGACGGCGCTGAAAATGCTGCGCCAGGTGCCGGACCCCGGGGCGCGGCACGATTTCGCCATGCGCTCGATCGGCAGCGGCG
>JANQKO010000577.1 GCA_028281075.1 Alphaproteobacteria bacterium
GGACCATGGTGGGAAAGGGACGAGGGTGGCCAGCTCGAGGGCGCGCAGCACCACGACGCTGATGCTGTCGTAGACCGGGATGCCGTGGCGGGCCTCGGCCGCCTCGGCCAGGCGCGTGCCGCGCAGGTTGGTGCAGATGACGGCAATGGCCTCCGGCTTCGCCGCGGCGACCGCGTCGATCATGCCGGCGATGGTGTCCTCGCCGACCTCGGAGAAGTCGAAGTTGCGGCTGATGCCGAGATGCCGCTCGGCCACGCATTCGAAGCCGGCGTCGGCATAGTTCGCGATGATGCGCGCCTGCACGTCGTCGAGATAGGGCGTCACCAGGCCGAAGCGCTTGACGCCGTGGCGGCGGAACAGGTCGTTGTTGGCCAGGATCGACGACGTCGCCGCGGCGCCGGTCCGCTCGGTGATGCGGCGGCAGAGCTCTTCGTCATGGGCAAAGCCCATCCAGCCGGCCGAGGTGCCGTTCCAGGCGATCACCCGGCATTCGGCGTCGGCCAGCAGGTCGGCCGCCTGGAGCCGCGTATCCTGGTCGAACTGGCCGAGCGCGCCGTCCTGGAGCGAGATTTCGGTCACGCGGAAGCGCCCGAAATGCGCCGAGACCTCGGGCAGGCCGGCCAGGATCGCCGTGGTCATCGGCTCCAGCACGGTGTTCGACGAGGGCGTCAGCATGCCCAGCAATATGCGTTCGGTCATCTCAAGCCTGCTCCGCCATCTCGCGCAATCGGCCGCGTTGGATCTTGGTGCCGTTAGCGCTTTTCGTCGTCGGGAATTCGGCCAGCGCGATGACGCGCTGCGGCGCCTTGAACCTGGCCAGGCCGTCCAGGCAATGCCGCCGCACCGCCGCCTCGTCCAGGGCCGTACCCGGCCGCAAGGTGACGAAGGCGACGGCGCGCGGCCCGTCCGGCGTCGGGACCCCGACGACCTGGCAGCCCTCGATGTCCGGCAGCGCCTGGATATGGCTTTCGATCTCCAGCGGGCTGACCAGGAAGCCGCCGAGACGCAGGACGTCGCCCCTGCGCGACAGAAAGACGAAGCTGCGATCGTCGGTCATGTAGCCGAGATCGCCGGTGCGGACGAAGCCGTCGGACGTCACGGCCGCGGCCGTCGCCGCCGGGTCCTCGAAATAGCCCAGCATCCGGCTCGGACCGCGAAGCTCCAGCTCGCCGGTTTCGCCGACCGGCAGCAGCGCGCCGCTGTCGACGTCGCGGACCCGCGCGGCGGCGTCCGCCGATACCAGCCGGCCGCCGCCCGGCCGCCGTTCGGCGACCGGCAGTTCGGGGTCCCGGACGCTGAACAGCGCCTGCACCTCGCTCATGCCGTAAAGGCCGCAGAGTTTCCAGCCGCGGGCGTCGGCCCGCTCGACGATGTCGCCCAGCGCGGTATCGAAGGCGGCGTAGCCGGAAAAGGCGACGCTCGGCAGCACGTCCGGGCGGTCCGTGGTCCGCAGGATCGCGTCGACCATGTCGTCGGTGACGTTCAGGTGCCGCACGTCATGGCGATCGATCAGCGCGACGGTCTCCGCCGCGTCGAACGCGCTGGTCAGCACCAGCGGCAGGCCGCCCGCCATGCCGGCCATGGCCTGGCAGAAGCCGAACACGCCGCACAGCGGCAGGGCCTGGAGCATGGTCCCGCCGCCCGGCCCATAGCCGAAGGCGCGCGCCACGTCGTGGGCGTGGCGGGTGATGCCGGACTGGCTGTGCAGGACGAACTTCGGCGCTTTCGTCGTGCCCGAGGTGGTGAAGATGTTGCAGCCCAGCGCCGGCGCCGCGGCGTCGCCGTCGAACGCCGGCCCGCGCTCGAGGTCGTCATATCGCACGGTCCGGCAATGCCTGGCATTCGCCGGCATCGTGGTGTCGGCGTCGTCTTCCCGATAGACGATCACGGCCGACAGCCGCGCCAGCGCCGCCGGCGCCACCTCGCCCAGGATCGCCGGGAAGTCGATGCCCCGGAACCCCGGCCACATGGCCAGCACCGTGGCGCCCGACCGGCCGACGATGTCGCCGACCTCGGCGCCGCGGAACCGTGTGTTCACGGCGACGGCGATGGCGCCCAGCCGGGCGCAGGCGGCGCACAGGACCAGATAGGCGGGCGTGTTCGGCAGCCACAGGGCGACCCGGTCGCCGGGGCCGACGCCCAGCCCGGCCAGCGCGCCGGCGACGGCGCGGCCGCGCGCGTCGAAGGCCGACCAGCTCAGCGGCCGGTCCCGATAGATCAGCGCCGGTTGTCGCGGGGATCGCGCCGCGCGGGCGGCGATCAGGCCGGTGATCGTGTCCATATGCCGCCGGCCGGGCCGTTCAGTCCTCGCCGCGCACCTTGCGCAGCAGGGTTTCCAGGTCCATCGGCACGATGGTGATTTCCTCGGCCCGCCGGTCGATGTCCTCGCTCGTCAGCGTCCATTCATCGCCTTCGATCTCGGCGATGATCGTGGCCATGAAATCGCGATAATGCTTCAGCGCCATCTCGGCGTTCAGGTGGTCGGCGATCAGCGCCAGCGCCAACTGGCTGGGGCCGCTGCCCTCGTAGCCCCATTCGAAGCCGTCGGCGTTGAAGTTGCGCAGGTCGGTGCGCGGATCCAGGGGCACGTCGTCGACGGTGACGATCGTGCCCTGTGGTCCGCGCCAGCCCTTGTAGATCTTCATCGCCGCAGGCGGCCGCCTGGCCGCGTCCGTGGGCTCAGACGATCTCGAACAGCCCGGCCGCGCCCATGCCGCCGCCGATGCACATGGTCACCACGGCATACTTGTCGCCGCGCCGCTTGCCCTCGATCAGGGCGTGGCCGGTCATGCGCGCGCCGCTCATGCCGTAGGGATGGCCGATCGAGATGGCGCCGCCGTCGACGTTCAGGTTCTCGTTCGGGATGCCCAGCTTGTCGCGGCAGTACAGCACCTGCACGGCGAAGGCCTCGTTCAGCTCCCAGATGCCGATATCGTCCATGGCCACGCCCGTGCGCTCCAGCAGGCGCGGCACGGCATAGACCGGGCCGATGCCCATCTCGTCCGGCTCGCAGCCGGCGATGGCGAAGCCGCGGAACACGCCCAGCGGCTGGATACCCCGCTTCTCGGCCGTCTTGGCGTCCATGACGATGCAGGCGGACGCGCCGTCCGAAAGCTGGCTGGCGTTGCCGGCGGTGATATGGCCGTCGGGGCCGGTCACCGGTTCCAGGCCGGCCAGGCCCTCGGCGTTGGTGCTGGGCCGGTTGCCCTCGTCCTTGTCCAGCGTGACCTCTTCCTCGTGCGTCTCGCCGGTTTGCTTGTCGGTGACGATCTTGACCGACGGCATCGGCACGATCTCGTCGTCGAACTTGCCGGCTTGCTGGCCCGCGGCGGTCCGCATCTGGCTCTGCAGCGCGTATTCGTCCTGGTAATCGCGGCTGACGCCATAACGGTCGGCCACGGTCTGCGCCGTCTTCAGCATGCTGTCGTAGATCGACGGCTTGTGCTCGACGATCCAGTCGTTGGCCGCGTGATGGCGGTTCATGTTCTCGTTCTGCACCAGGCTGATGCTCTCGAGCCCGCCGGCCGCCATCACCGGCACGCCGTCG
>JANQKO010000581.1 GCA_028281075.1 Alphaproteobacteria bacterium
GGGGATGACGAAGCCGACACGCGGCCCGGGCGACATACGCCGCCGGATCGCCGGGCGTCGGCGGACGCGGGCTTCAGGAGAGGGCCGTCCGACCGGACCGGCCCCGACCCTATCGCGCGGCATGGACCCCTCCCGCGGAACACCGGATACACAACTCTGGCGACGATGAATCACCGCCACTTCCAGTCTGGCGCGGCCGAACAGAGGCGACAAGCCTCTATTTTTCCCGATGCCCGGCGCCCGGACGCGGTAATCTCGCGGCCGGATGCGCACGCGCGCGGCGGCCGAAGGCGGTAAGTGGGATGGAGACGTGTTTCGTGCCCGACACGGGCCAGGTATTCCTGGACCATGTCGGCCTGTTCGTCGGCGATCTGGACGCGGCGCCGGCCGCCCTGACCCGGCTCGGCTTCACGCTGACGCCGCGCGCCGTGCATGTGAACCGCGATGCCGGCGGCCAGACGGTCCCCAGCGGCACCAGCAACCATTGCGCCATGTTCCACGAGGGCTATCTCGAGATCCTGAGCGCCACCGGAGACACGCCGCTGGCGGCGCAGCTCGAGGCCTGGCTGGCGCGCCATGCCGGCGCCCACCTGATCGCCTTCGCCGCCGCCGATGCCGCCGAGCGGCACGCGGCCCTGGCCGGGACGGACCTGGCGCCGCTGCCGCTGGTCCGCCTGCAGCGGCCGATCGACGTCGACGGCGGCAGCGCCACGGGCCGCTTCAGCGTCGTCCGCATGCCGCCCGAGGCCATGCCCGAGGGGCGCATCCAGATCGTCACCCACCACACGCCGGACCTGGTCTGGCAGCCGCGCTTCCTGACGCACGCCAACGGCGTCGAGGCGCTGCGCGAGGTGCTGGTCTCGGTCGACGATCCGGCCGCCGCCGCCGGCCGCTTCGGCCGGCTGCTGGCGCGGCCGGCGCGGGTCGCCGACGGCGAGGCCGAGGTCGTGCTGGACCGGGGCCGCCTCCGCTTTCTGACGCCGGCCCGGCTGAGGCGGCGCCTGCCGGACCTGACGCCACCCGCCCCGCCATTCATCGCCGCCGTGGGCTTCCGCTGCCGCGACCTGGCGGCGACGGGCCGGTTCCTCGCCGAGCGGAAGGTCCCGGTCATCGAGCAGGACCGGATGCAGCTTCGCCTGCCGGCTTCCGAGGCCTTCGGCCTGACCATGCTGTTCCGGTCGGCCGAACGCGAGGATTGACGCCGGCCAGCCCACGGCCAAGACTCGACGGGATGCGTCTCTCGGCGGCGATACTGGCGGGCGCCATCCTGACCGCGGCGGCGCCGGCCGACACCGGCCGGCTGGCCTGGCCGGCGGACTACCGCGCCTCGGGCCTGCACTACGCCACCGTCGACCAGCCGCTGCGAAAGGTGATCCATCGGCTCTACGCCACCGCGACGGCCGTGGACGCGGTCCGGCGCGGCGGCCCGTTTCCGACCGGCACCCGCCTGATCATGGAGGTGCACGCGGCGCGCCTCGACGACAGGGGACGGCCGCTGACCGACGCCGACGGCGGTTTCCTGACCGCCGGGCCGGTCGCCGTCTACGTCATGCGGAAAGGCGCCGGCCGGGGCGGCACGCCGGCGTTGCGTCAGCGGCGCAGCGGCGAATGGTCCTATGACGCGTTCGACCCGGGCGGCCGGCGCGCGGCCGGGGATGTCGACGGCTGCGTCGAATGCCACGACCTGCGGCGCTACGACGATTTCGTGTTCAGCCGGCCGCGTCTGGAGCGGCGCCTGCGCTGACCCCGGCCGGGTCCGTGGCCAGGAAGCTGTCGAGCTGGATCTGCGCCGGGGCCGCGCCGAGCCCGGCCAGACGCGCCGCGCAGGCGTCGACGAAGCCCGGCGGGCCGGCGACGAAGCACTGCCGTTGCGCGGCGTCCCAGACCTCGCCGTCGAGCCAGTCCGGCACGCGGCCGGCGCGCCAGCCGTCGGCCGCGGGCGGCGCGTCGCGCGTCAGCGCCACCCGGTAGTCGAAGTTCGCATGGCGGTGGCGCAGGGCCTCCAGCCGGTCGAGCGCGAATACCCCGGCCGCCGTGCGCACGGAGAGGACCAGCATGACCGGCAGGTCGACGCCGTCG
>JANQKO010000609.1 GCA_028281075.1 Alphaproteobacteria bacterium
ATTCAGGATACTGTCGTTGGGTGGCCGGGTGGGGGCGCGGGCCGGCAAGGCCATTCATAAACAACCACTAACGCTGGCAGGCGCCGCAATAAAAGGTCGACCGGCCGCTCTGGACGATGCGCGTCACCGGCTTGCCGCAGGACCGGCAGGGGTCGCCCTCGCGGCCATAGACGGCGAAATCGTGCTGGAAGTAGCCAAGCTCGCCCGAGGCCTGGACATAGTCCCGCAGGCTGGAGCCGCCGGCAGCGATCGCCCGGTCCAGCACGTCGCGGATCGCCGGCACCAGCCGGGCCGCGCGCTTCCCCGCGACCGACCGCGCCAGACGTTTCGGCGAGATGCCGGCGTGGTAGAGCGCCTCGCAGACATAGATGTTGCCGAGCCCGGCGACGATCTTCTGATCCAGCAGCGCCGCCTTGATCGGCGTCCTGCGGCCGGCGAGCGCCGCAGACAGCACCGTGTCGTTGAAGGCGTTGCCCAGCGGTTCCGGGCCGAGGTCGCGCAGCAGAAAGTGCTCGGGCAGTTCGTCTTCGGGCACCAGGTCCATCATGCCGAAGCGGCGGACGTCGTTGAAGGTCACGATATCGCCGCCGTCGGTCTCGATGACGACGTGGTCGTGCGGTCCCGGGGGCAGCGTGACGTCACGGCTCAACACCATGCGGCCCGACATGCCGAGATGGGTGATCCAGACCTGGCCGTCGTCGAGACGGGCGAGGATGAACTTGGCGCGCCGGTCCAGCCGCTCGACCCGCCGGCCGGTCAGCCGCCCGGCGAAGTCGGCCGGCAACGGCCAGCGCAGATCCGGCCGGTATTGCCGCACGCGCGCCAGCACCCGGCCTTCGAGCGGGCCGATCAGGCCCCGGCGGACGGTCTCGACTTCCGGCAGCTCAGGCATGGCGGCGGACGATAGCGCAAGCCCCGGCCATGCGCTATATCCAGGCCATGGGCACTTCGCACGCCGAACCGGACGACGACGGGACGCTGACCCATTTCGGCTTCGAGACCGTGCCGCGGTCGGAAAAGGCCGGACGCGTGCGCGCCGTCTTCGACAGCGTCGCCGGCCGCTACGACCTGATGAACGACCTGATGTCGGGCGGCCTGCACCGGCTGTGGAAGTCGGCGCTGATCGACTGGCTGCGGCCGCGCGCCGACATGCATCTCCTGGACCTGGCCGGCGGCACGGGCGACATCGCCTTTCGCTTCCTCGAACGCACGCACGGCCGCGGGCATGTCAGCATCGTCGACATCAACGCCGAGATGCTGCGAGTCGGCCGCGGCCGGACGGCACGGCGCGGGCGCGGCGATGGCCATGTCGACTGGCTGTGCGGCGACGGCGAAGCTCTGCCGCTGAAGGACCGCGCGGTCGACGCCGTCACCATCGCCTTCGGTATCCGCAACTGCACCGATATCGCGGCCGTGCTGGCCGAATCACGGCGCGTGCTGCGGCCCGGCGGGCGGTTCCTGTGCCTGGAATTCAGCCACCTGGCCGTGGCCGGGCTGGCGCCCGTCTACGACGCCTATTCCTTCAGGGTGCTGCCACGGCTTGGGCAGATGGTGGCGGGCGACGGCGCCGCCTACCGCTATCTGGCCGAGAGCATCCGCCGGTTCCCCGACCAGGACCGCTTCGCCGGCATGATCTCGACCGCCGGCTTCGACGTCGTCAGGTACCGCAACCTGGCCGGCGGCGTCGCCGCCATGCATTCCGGCTGGGCCGTCTAGCGGCCGCCGGCCGACATCCCGCGCGTTTGCGGAACTGTAATTGTTGACTAAATACACTGGATCGCCGTGGAATGAGGCCATGACCATGCTGAACGGCAAACGCATCCTGCTGATCATCGCCGGCGGGATCGCGGCCTACAAGTCGCTGGACCTGATCCGCCGCCTGAAGGAGCGGGGCGCGGCCGTGCGCTGCGTGCTGACCCGGGGCGGGGCGCAGTTCGTGACGCCGCTGTCGGTCGCGGCCTTGAGCGAGGAAAAGGTCTATCAGGACGTCTTCTCGCTGACCGACGAGGCCGAGATGGGCCACATCCGGCTGTCGCGGGAGGCCGATCTGCTGCTGGTGGCACCGGCGACGGCCGACATCATGGCGCGCATGGCCGCCGGCATGGCCGACGACCTGGCGACGACGGTGCTGCTGGCGACCGACAAGCCGGTCATGGTGGCGCCGGCGATGAACGTCGAGATGTGGAATCACGTCGCGACGCGGCGCAACGTACGACAGCTCGAGGCCGACGGCGTCCTGCGCGTCGGGCCGGGCGCCGGCGATCTCGCCTGCGGCGAGGTCGGTAGTGGCCGCATGGCCGAACCGCTGGAGATCGTCGCCGCCGTCG
>JANQKO010000621.1 GCA_028281075.1 Alphaproteobacteria bacterium
AGGCGACATCGGTATGCCAGAAGGCCGCGCCCTCGTAGACGCCGAGCGGCCGGTCGCCGTCGAACACGTTCGACAGCATCAGGATCGCCGGATGGCCCCGCATGCGCAGGTGGTCGAGGAAATGCGGCCGCTGGTCGCCGAAATTCCTGGTAAACGCATCGAAGTCCTCGAAGGCCAGCTTCTGATCGCGCATGACGACGATCTGGTGGCGGTGAAAGACGTCCAGGATCTCGCGCACCGTGGCGTCTTCCAGCGGCCGCGACAGATCGATCCCGGAGATTTCCGCGCCGAACGGACCGGGCAGCGGCTGCACCGAAAGCATTCTTGACCTCCCAGGGATATGCGTTGTCGCTGAATTATGCGGCAGGTCTAGCCGGGCCGTCCATCCTTGCCGGCATAGGGGCCGAGCACGGCCAGCGCCGTGTCATGGAACGGCGTCGGCACGCCGAGCTCGCGGCCGAGCCGGACGACGGCGCCGGAAAGCGACTCGATCTCGATGCGGTTGCCGCGTTCCAGGTCGGTCAGCATCGACGACGAGGTCGCCGGATCGGCGACGGTCTCGGCGAAATGCAGCGCCTTCGCCACCTCGTCGTCGGCCAGCGCCACGCCCCTGGCCCGGGCGACGGCGAAGACCTCTTCCATACCCCGCCGGTAGACCGCCCGCACCGCCGGCCGCGACAGCATGGTGCCGAGCGCGTAGCGGCCAAGGCAGCAGAGCGCGGCGAAGGTCGACTGCACGAGGAACTTGCGCCAGACCTCGACTTCGATGTCGTCGCGCAAAGCCATGTCGATGCCGGCCGCCTCGCCGGCGTCGCGCAGAGCGATGGCGCGCGGCGTCTCGGCGCCGTCGAGCTCGCCGAAGACGAAGCGGTTGACGGGCCCGGTGTGGCGGATGACGCCGGGCTCGGCGACGACGGCCGGCAGGTAGGTGATACCGTCCAACACGCGGTCGCGACCGAAGCGGGCGGCCAGGATCTCGGCGCTCTCGACGCCGTTCTGGAAGCTGACGATGGCGGTGTCCGGGCCGACCATGGGCACCATACGTTCGGCGGCGTCGGTCAGATCGAAGTTCTTCACCGTCACCACGACCCAGTCGACCGGACCGATCTCGGCCGGATCGTCGATCGCCCGCACGGGATTAACCGTGACGTCGCCGCGCTCGCTCAGCACCCGCAAGCCATCGGCGCGCATCGCCGCCAAATGCGGCCCGCGGGCGATGAAGACGACCTCCTGCCCAGCCGCCGCCAGCAGCGCCCCGAAATACCCGCCGATGGCGCCGGCCCCCATGATCGCGATACGCATACCGAACACCCTTCAATCCTGCCACTATCGAAGGTCTGGATTATAGGGAACGGACAAGCTCCATGAATGAATTGTCGATCCAATCGCGCACCTGGTCGAACGGAAGCGGATCAGGACCTTCGCCTGCGAAAACCTAACTTCTTGGTCATTGCCGGACTTGATCCGGCAATCCAGTGAGCCCTTGCCCAAAGCATCACTCTGGATCACCGGGTCAAGCCCGGTGATGACATGGTGGGACGACTAACGATTGAATTGCACGGTCATAAATCGAAGCCAGCTTTTTATCTTGTAGGAAAGACGTCATGCAGATGCACAATCCACCACATCCGGGCGAAGTCATCCGCGAGTTCTGCCTCGAGCCTTTGAGCTTGACCGTGACCAGGGCAGCGGCGGGATTGGGCGTATCTCGCAAGACCTTGTCCGAGCTGTTGAATGGCCGATCCGGCGTTTCGCCGGAAATGGCGATACGGCTCGCCAAAGCGTTTGGCGGCAGCCCGGAGAGTTGGCTGACGCAGCAGATGCACTATGATCTTTGGCACGCACAGCAGCGGGCGCGTAGTATCAAGGTCGACAGGTTTAAGGCGGCCTAACTGCTCCGCGCCCGCCTTTCACGCCCAAAGGATTAGATCAGCATGCAGTCGTTTCGGTTCGAGCCCTGCGAATTGCCGCCGGCGGCGGAAGCCTTGCGGCAGGAGGTACGCGATTTCCTGGCCGAGACGCTGCCCGACTATCCGGCGGTGAAGCGGGCCGAGAGCTGGGCCGGCTTCGATCCGGACTTCAGCCGCAAGCTGGGCGCCCGCGGCTGGATCGGCATGACCTGGCCGGCCGACTATGGCGGCGGCGGGCGCAGCTTCTTCGAGCGCTACGTGGTGCTGGAGGAACTGCTGGCGGCCGGCGCCCCGGTCGGCGCGCACTGGGTGGCGGACCGGCAGAGCGGGCCGCTGCTCTTGCGCTATGGCAGCGAGGAACAGCGCCGGCGGCTGCTGCCGCCGATCATCCGGGGCGAGAGCTATTTCGGCATCGGCATGAGCGAGCCGGATTCGGGCTCGGACCTGGCCTCGATCCGCACGCGGGCCGACAAGGTCGACGGCGGCTGGGTCGTGAACGGCGCCAAGGTCTGGACCAGCAACGCGCACCAGGCGCACTACCTGATCGCGCTGTTCCGGTCCGATCCCAAGGCCGAGGAACGCCATGCCGGCATGTCGCAGTTCCTGGTCGACCTGAAGAACACCGAGGGCCTGACGGTGCGGCCGATCCGCAACCTCGCCGGCGAGGAACATTTCAACGAAGTCGTGTTCGAGGACGCCTTCGTGCCGGACGACATGCTGGTCGGCAATGCCGGCGACGGCTGGAAGCAGGTGGTCTCCGAGCTCGCCTTCGAGCGCTCCGGCCCCGAGCGCTACCTCAGCAGCTACCAGCTTATCGTCGAGCTGATCCGGGAAGCGAGCCAGGCCCCCGGCGAGAGCCATGCCGTCGCCATCGGCCGGCTGGTAGCGCGCCTCTCGACCCTGCGGCAGATGTCACTGTCAGTCGCGGGCAAGCTGCAGGCCGGCGACGATCCCGCGCTGGAAGCCTCGGTGGTCAAGGACCTCGGCAACAGTTTCGAGCAGTCGATCCCGCAGATCGTGCACGAGCTGTCCGACAGCGAGCCGTCGATGGACGGCGACGGCGACTTCTCCCAGGTGCAGGCCTACCTGACCCAGGTAACGCCGTCCTTTTCGCTGCGCGGCGGCACGCGGGAAATATTGCGCGGCATCATCGCGCGGGGGCTGGGCTTGAGATGAGCGAGCTGCGCAATATCCTGGCCGACACGGTCGACCGGCTGCTGACCGATCTGGTCGAGCGGCCGACGCTCGAATCCGCCGAGGGCGGCGACTGGCCGCAGGACCTGTGGCACGGCCTGACGGATGCCGGGCTGACCCAGCCGCTGGTGCCCGAGGACCAGGGCGGCGTCGGCGCCGCCTGGGGCGACGCCTTCGAGGTACTGCACGCCGCCGGCCGGCATGCCGCGCCGGTGCCGCTGGCCGAGACCATCGTCGCCGGCTGGCTGCTGTCGCGGTCCGGTATGGAGGTGCCGCAGGGCGCGATGACGTTGGCCCCGGTGCGGCCGGACGAACGCTTGTCGCTGACGACGAACAACACCTTGGATGGCGCGGCGCGGCGGGTGCCCTGGGGCGGCCAAGCCCGGCATATCGTGGCGCTGGCGCAGGCCGACGACGGCCTGCGGGTCGTGCGGATTGAAGGCGGCAGCGCCGCCGTGGAAGACGGCGAGAACATGGCGCGGGAGACGCGCAGCGATCTCAATTTCGACGCGACGCCCGTCGCGGAGGCGACGCCGGCCGGCGACGGCATCACGGCCGAGACAATCTGGCATCTCGGCGCCATGGTTCGGTCGGCGCAGATGGCGGGCGCGCTCGCCCGGCTGCTGGCGGACTCCGTCGCCTATGCCAACGACCGGGTGCAGTTCGGCCGGCCGATCGGCAAGTTCCAGGCGATCCAGCAGCAGCTCGCCGAGCTCGCCGGCGAAAGCGCCGCCGCGGCCGCCGCCGCCGAGGCCGCCTTCCATGCCGCCGACCGCGGCGCGGCCGAGTTCGAGATCGCGGCGGCCAAGATCCGCGCCGGCGAGGCCGCCGGCATCGGCGCCCGGATCGCGCATCAGGTGCATGGCGCCATCGGCTTCACCTACGAGCACCACCTGCATTACCTGACGCGGCGGCTGTGGTCCTGGCGCAGCGAGTTCGGCTCGGAGAGGCACTGGGCCGAACGGCTCGGCCGCGCCGTCGCCGGCCGTGGCGCGGATGCGCTCTGGGGCGACGTTACCGCCCGCTAACGGATCGCGTTACGCCGGCTTTCGGCCGAGGACGTGCGGCAGGGATTCCCGCCACATGGCCAGGATGTTGTTGAAGTAGTCCTCGTCGTCGCGCAGCACGGTGTGCAGGCACATGCCCCGCATCAGGCACAGCATCATGTCCAGCACCACGGTCGCCTTTTCCTGGCCGATGCCGGCGTTCCGCGACAGCTCGGACCAGATCTCGTCCAGGTGCCGCTGATAGGCGCGCCCCAACGGCATCAGCGCGCGATAGAGCTTCTCGTCGGTACGCGCGGCGGACAGGTAGTCGAGCGAGATGATGAACAGGCGCCGGTTGTCGTATTCCCAGAGCCGGTCGAGCACGTCCTCGATCGTCGCCTCGCCGGCGCTCACCTGCTCGGACAGCTTTTCGATGTTGCCGATGGCGCGGTTCAGCAGGAACTCGACCGCCGCCACGATCAGGTCGAACTTGGATTCATAGTGATGACTGAGCGCCCCGCGCGACACGCCGGCGCGCCGGGCGATGGCCGCCGTCGAGGCATCGGCGATGCCGTCTTCCTCCATCACGTCGAGCGTGGCGTTGAGGATCTTGGCCTTGGTCTCCGCCGTCCGCTCCTCCTGCGTCCGTCGTTTCCTGGTCTTCAGCATCGATCCGTCCTGAATCCGTCGCGGGCTCTATTTACATACCGGCCGGTTGGTTTGTAGCATGTATCCGGTCCGGTCGGGAGACCGGTACGCGTTCCCGCCGCAACCGCACCAGGGGATGGATATGTCGTTCGAGCCTGTCTTCACGCCACCGACGGCCGAGGAAATCGAAACCCGCCGCGACCGCGTGCGGGCGCTGATGGACCAGCGGGGCCTCGATTACTACGTGGCGACGTGCCCCGACAACGTCTTTTATCTCACCAACTTCGCCAACTACGTGCACGAGCGCCCGTTCATCCTGGTGCTGCCGCGCAACGGTACGCCACGCTTCGTGGTGCCGAAGCTGGAGGTGCCGCACGTGCTGAGCCGGCGGGTCGGCGAGCTGGAGATCGTGCCCTACCGGGAGTTCCCGGCGCCGGCCGGCGAGACCTGGATCGACAGCTTCACGCCGCTGTTCGGCGGCGGCGTGGTCGGCGTCGAGTCGATCTGTCCGCTGCAGGTCTACGAGGCGACACCGGGTGACCGGCGGCGGACCGACGTGGTCGACGATGCCCGCATGGTCAAGACACCGTACGAGATCGGGCGCATCGTCTATGCCTGCGAGCGGGTCAGCGAAACGCATGCCGAGCTGATGGCCATGGCCAAGCCCGGGCTGATGGCGGCCGACGCCTCGGGCACCCTGTCGCGCGCCATGTCGGGCCGGCTGCTGCAGGACGTGCCGACGGCGAACCTGCTGGCGACCTCGATCTTCGTGCTGTTCCAGCCGCCCGGCGTCTCGCACGACCCGCACAACTTCACCGACATCTTCATGGCGATGCGGGAAGGCGGGCCGCACGTGTCGCTGATCAATTGCCGGCTGAACGGCTATGGCGCCGAGATCGAGCGGACGTTTTTCCTCGGCTCGGTGCCGGAGGCGGCGAAGCGGCCGTTCGAGACCATGATGGAGGCGCGCTATCTGGCGCTGGAGCTGGCCCGGCCCGGCGCCAACATGGGCGAGGTCGACGCGGCCGTGAACGCGGTGTTCGAGAAGGCCGGCTACGGCGGCAACCTGCTGCATCGCACCAGCCACAGCATCGGCGTCACCGGCCACGAGGCGCCGTTCCTGGCCGAGGGCTATGACCGCGAGATCGAGCCGGGCATGTTCTACACCATCGAGCCCGGTGTCTATCTGGACGGCATCGGCGGCTTCCGGCATTCGGACACGATCGTGACGACGCAAGACGGCAACCGCATCCTGACCAAGGCGCCCGACGACCTCGACGGCCTGACCCTGCCCCTTCCCTAGTCCGGCATACGATCAGGCTGATCAGCGCTGCCGTGAGGCCCCGTCGGCACCGGCAACCGATGGCCGATTCTTCGAGACGCGCCCTGAAGGGCACTCCTCAGAGCGTGTGAATGAATTACTCCCGACCCAAAAGAAGCCGTCATGCTGGCGCAGGCCAGCATCCAGCGGCATCGCAACCTGTTGA
>JANQKO010000635.1 GCA_028281075.1 Alphaproteobacteria bacterium
GCGGCCGAGAGCGCCCGGCTGCAGTCGCTGCAGATCCAGCAGCAGATCGGCGTGCAGTCGCTCGCCATCGCCAACTCCGGACCGCAGACCATCCTCGCGCTGTTCGGCTAAGACGATCGGGACAGTCCATCTTCCCGACGATCCTCGGAGACGGGGCTGGTTCGCCAGCCCCGTCTTCCGTTTCGCGGCCCGCGCCCGGCATACACCCCTGACGGCCATTTTCGGGCACGGCGAAAGCCGTTGACATTCGGGCGGCTTGTGGCAGACAGACGCCATGGTGACGTTCGCCCATCTGTCGGACCCGCACATCGCGCCGGTGCCCACGCCGACGCCTGCGCAACTGCTGGGCAAGCGTTTCTTCAGTCATGTTTCCTGGCGCCGGCGCCGCATGCATATCCACCGGCGCGACGTCCTGGACGCGCTGGGCCGCGACCTCGCCAGCCAGCGGCCGCGGCATATCGCCGTGACCGGCGATCTGGTGAACCTGTCGCTGCCGGCCGAGTTCGCCACCGCGGCGGACTGGCTGGCGACACTGGGCCGGCCGGCCGAGGTCAGCGTGGTGCCCGGCAACCATGACGCCCTGGTCAGGACGCGCTGGACCGATTCCTGGTCGCGCTGGGCCGATTACATGACCTGCGATCTGGCCGGCGACGGCGAGACGCCGACGGCGCCGACCACGTTTGACGCGTTTCCCTATGCCCGCATCCGTCCGCCACTGGCGCTGGTCGGCCTGTCCAGCGCCCGGCCGACGCCGCCCTTTCTGGCCGCCGGCTGGATCGGCCGACGTCAGCGCGGGATGCTAGGCCGATACCTCCGCCGCCTCGGCGACGCCGGGCTGTTTCGGGTCGTCATGGTCCATCATCCGCCGGTACGCCGGCGTTCGGACTGGCGCCGCGGCCTCTGGGATGGCGACGCGCTGCGCCGGACGCTCGCCGACGCGGGCGCGGAACTGATCCTGCACGGGCACGGCCATGCCTTCGCCTCGGCCGAGATCGGGACATCGGCCGGACCGGCGCCGGTGATCGGCGTGCCGTCGGCCTCGGCGCTCGGCGCGGACACGGCACGGCTGGCCCATTACCACCTGTACACCGTCGCCCGGACCGGCGGCGGCTGGCGGCTCGAGATCGACGCCCGCGGCTATGACCGGACCAGCGGCGCGTTCGTCGCCAGCGGTGGCCGCTGTTTCGAGCTCGGCCGCGACCTGCCGGTACATCCGGTCGCGGCCGAGTAGGGCGGCGCTACCACGCCATGGCCGCCGCAGATCAGGCCGGACCGGCGGGCCCGGTCCCGCGGACCCGGCCGAGCGTCCATATCGTCGGCGCCTGCGACACCCGGGTCTGGCGTCTGACGACGCGCGAACGACTGGCACGGTCCTTTGCCACGGCCGGCATCGACGACATCCATCAGGCGCCCGCGCCGTTGCCCGACGCGGGCCCGGTCATTCTGGTCCGCGCCGATCTGGTCTACGACCCCGCCATTATCGACGCGCTGGCCGAAACCCCCGATCTGCTGCTGGACGCCGCGGCGGACCAGGACCCGGACCGGCCGGTCGCGGCGCATGTCCACGCGGCCGACGCGGCCTGGGCGGTGGCGGCGCTCGCGGGCACGCGGCCGCCGGACGGCATGCCCGCCGGCGTGCGGCGTCGGCGCGTCGATCAGCTCGACACCGCGCACCGCCAGGCCTTGCGCAAGCGCGAAACGCCCTATGTTCTGCGTCTCGACGCGTCGACGCGCCGGCAGGTCGAATGGCGTCTGTTCCAGGGCGCCTACAAGGGCGTCACCGACATCGTCACCAAGTATCTCTGGCCGGTACCCGCCTTTCATGTCACCCGGCTCTGCGCGCGGCTGGGATTGTCGCCCAATGCCGTCACCGCCGTCAGCCTGCTGCTGGTGGTCGGCGCGCTGTTCGCCTTCTGGCAGGGCTGGTACGCGCTCGGCCTCGCCATGGCCTGGCCGATGACCTTCCTCGACACCGTCGACGGCAAGCTCGCCCGGGTCACCCTGACATCCAGCCGCTTCGGCAACGTCTTCGACCATGGCATCGACCTGATCCATCCGCCGTTCTGGTACGTCGCCTGGGGCATGGGCCTGGCGGCGGCGGGCGCGGCGCTGCCGGCCGCGACGCTGACCGCCGGCCTTGCCGTCATCGTCGTCGGCTACATCCTGGGCCGGCTGGTCGAGGGCGCGTTCATCCTGTGGCACGGCATGGAAATCCACGTCTGGCGCCGGCTGGATTCCAGGTTCCGGCTGGTCACCGCGCGGCGCAATCCGAACCTGGTGCTGCTGACGGTCGCGGCCCTCGCCGGCCGTCCCGACATCGGCCTGCTGGCGGTCGCCGGCTGGACCGCGCTGTCGCTGCTGTTCCATATCGTCCGCCTGCTCATGGCCACGCGCGCGACGCGGCGCGACGGGGCGCTGCGGTCCTGGCTGTCCGCGCCCGCCGCGGAGTTGCGGACGACGGGGAATCGGTGATACCAACCGACGGTCATTCCGTTCTGGGGGAATTCCGGAGATCGCGATGAAGGCGCTGATACTTGCCGCCGGGCAGGGCAAACGCCTGCTGCCGCTGACCGAGGACCGGCCGAAGGCCATGCTGGACGTCGGCGGCAACAGCATGATCGGCTGGCAGGTCGACGCGTTGGCGGCGAAGGGCGTCGACGACATCGTCGTCGTCACCGGCTTCCGCGCCAAGGTCATCGGCGAGACGCTGGCGGCGCTGCGCGAGCGCCATCGGGACTGCCGCATCCGGCCCGTGTTCAACACCTTCTACGGCGTCGCCGACAACCTGGTGAGCTGCTGGATGGCCCGGCACGAGATGCACGAGCCCTTCCTGCTGCTGAACGGCGATACGCTCTTTCATGGCGACGTGCTGGGGCGGCTGCTCGATAGCCCGGCCGCGCCGGTGACGCTGGCGGTCGATCACAAGCCGCACTATGACGAAGACGACATGAAGATCCGCCTCGACGGCCGCCGGCTGGTCGAGATCGGCAAGACCCTGCCGGCCGACCGGGTCGACGGCGAGTCGATCGGCATGCTGCTGTTCCGCGGCGACGGCCCGCGCCTGTTCGCCGAGGCGCTCGAGCAGTGCATGCAGGCGACCGACGCGCTGCGGCAATGGTACCTCTCGGTCATCGGCGCGCTGGCGGCGGCCGCGCCGGTCATGACCCGGTCGGTCAACGGCCTCGGCTGGTGCGAGATCGACTATCCGCTGGACCTGGTCCGGGCCGAGCAGATGGTCGCCGGCTGGCGCGCCGAGGGCGACGGCATGCCGGTTTCGGTGGTCGCGGGCTAGCGCTCGCGATAGCCGTCCATTACCCACTCGATGACGGGCACCACCAGGCGCGGCAGGACGAATGCCGCGGCCAGGACCGCCGCCATCACCGCCCACCAGTAGCCGTTATAGGGCGTGCCGTAGAGCATCAGCACGGCCGCCATCGCCAGCGTGCAGAGCGTGCCGCCAAGTCCGCAGAACAGGATCGTGAGGCGGCGGCGTCCGGTCGCGCCGTGTTGCGTCATGACCTGTCGTTCCCCCGTCGTGATCGGTCGTCGTTTCGCCGACCTTGCCGGCCATCATCCGACGCGGACGCCGCGGTAGGCAATGTTCTTGCTGTCGTCCGTCCCCGGATGATTTAGAGTTCCGACCGACGGGACGGTCGTTCCCGGTCAACCAGCTCCGACAGTCGGCCCGCCGTGGCGGCAGCCCGGCGCGTCCGTCGGTCCGCCTTTCGGACCGGCGCCGAACAGTAGAGATCGCCCATGTCCGCAGGCCGCATTCGCGACGCGCTTTTCACCCGGATCAACGATCACCTGTTCTACGGCTGGGTGATCCTCGGCTTCGCCGCGCTCGGCATGTTCGCCAGCGGTCCCGGCCAGTCCCACACCTTCAGCGTCTTCATCCGGCCGATCAGCGAGGATCTGGGCATCGGCGCCACCTCGATCGCCTCGGCCTATGCCTTCGCCACGCTGGCCGCCGCCTTCGGCCTGCCGCAGATGGGCCGGCTGATCGACCGCTTCGGCGCCCGGCGCATGGTGTTCCTGGTCGCGCTGCTGCTGGGCGCGGCCTGCCTCGTGTTCGGCGCCGCGGCCAACATGATCTGGCTGGCACTCGGCTTCGCCGCCCTGCGCTTTCTCGGCCAGGGCTCGCTGATGCTGAACTGCAGCAACCTCGTGGCGCAGTGGTTCAGCCGACGCCGCGGCTTCGCGCTCAGCCTGATGGTGCTGGGCTTCGCCGGCTCGATGGCGGTGCATCCGCCGCTCGGCCAGTGGCTGATCGATCAGGTCGGCTGGCGCCAGGCCTGGCTCTGGCTGGGCGTCATCACCTGGATCCTGCTGCTGCCGCCGATCCTGCTGCTGGTGCACAACAAGCCAGAGGACATGGGCGTGCTGCCGGACGGCGACGAGCCCGCGGCGGCCCGGCAGGACGACCAGCCGACGGCCGCGCAGGCGGCGGAGGCGGGCATGACGCTCTCCGAGGCGCTGCGCACGCCGGCCTTCTGGATCATCGCCGTCGGCCTCTTCGCCATGGCCATGCTGGTCACGGCGCTGCATTTCTTCCAGGTCTCGGTGTTCGAGGCGCACGGCCTCAGCCCGCAGATCGCGGCCCGCGTGTTCCCGATCTCGGCGGTCACCATGGTGCTGCTGATGCCGGTCGTCGGCCGCATGCTGGACCGGTACCGCACCTCCTACATGTTCGCGGCCTCGCTGCTGGTGATGTCGGCGGCGCTGGTCGCCATGAGCGGCGTTCACGATCTGCCGACGGCGCTGCTCTACGCCGTCGTCTTCGGCCTGAACAACGCCGTCAGCATGACGCTCTACGCGTTCCTGTGGCCGCGCTATTTTGGCCGCCGCCATCTCGGCAGCATCCAGGGCGCGGGCCAGATGATCGGCGTCGTCGGCGCCTCGCTGGGCCCGCTGCCGCTGGGCATCGCCTTCGACCTGTTCGGCAGCTATGACGAGACGCTGTGGGTGATGGCCGTCCTGCCGCTCGTCTGCGCCGTGCTGGCCCTGTTCCTGCGCGAGCCGGCGGCGCGGACCGTGGCCAAGTCGTCGGCCTAACCGGCCGTCGGACCGCCGTCCACGACCACGTCCAGCAGGTTCGGCCCGCCGCTGGCGAAGGCCGCCGCCAGCGCCGGCGCGATATCGTCGGGATCCTCGACGCGCCGGGCCGTCATGCCCAGTGATTGCGCCAGCGCCACGAAGTCGATGGCCGGATCGCGGAAGTTCATGCCGATGAAGCTGTCGTTGTCGTGGAAGGCGACAAGGCGCTCCTTCAGGATGCGGTAGCCGCCGTTGTTGGCGATCAGATAGGTGATCGGCAGCTTCATGTGCGCCGCCGACCAGAGCGCCTGGATGCTGTACATGGCGCTGCCGTCGCCGACGATGGCCAGCACCGGCCGCTCGGGCTGGGCGATCTGCACGCCGACGGCGCCGGGCAGCGCCCAGCCGATGCCGCCGCTGGCCAGTCCGAAGAAGCCGTGGCGGTCGCGGAACGGCAGGAAGCCGTGCAGCGCCCGCGAGGAAACGATGCCCTCGTCGACGACGATGGCGTTTTCGGGCAGGGCCTCGACCGCGCGCAGCATCAGCAGGTCGGGCGAGATCGGCCGCGCCGACGCCTGGCCGAGCGCCGTCTCGCGCAGGCGCGCGCGCTTCGCCGACCAGTTGCCGTCGGCCAGCGCCTCGACCGCCGCCGCCGCGGCCTCGGCGCGGGCCGGACCGCCCTTGCTTTCGAGCAGCGGGTTCAGCGCCGTCAGCGTCTCGGCCAGGTCGGCGCGCACGGCGAGCTCGGTCGGATAGTTCTTGCCCATCTCCCAGTCGCGCAGGCCGATCTGCACGATCGGCATGCCGTCGGGCAGGGGCTCGACCGCGCTCCAGACCGACATGCGCAGCACGTCGGCGCCGAGGCAGACCAGCAGGTCGTGCGGCGCCAGCGTGTCGCGGACCTGTTGCTGGTCGCGGGTCAGCGCGCCCATGAAGGCCGGGTGCTCGGACGGGAAGTGGGCGCCATAGGGCACGGTCTGCTGATAGACCGGCGCGCCCAGGATCTCGGCGAAGCGGGCAGCGGCCGTGAAGGCATCCGAATTGACCATCTCGTGGCCGCAGAGGATCACCGGGCGCTTCGCCGCCAGCAGGCGGTCGGCGAGGCGCGCCAGCAGGTCGTCGCCCGGCCGGGTCGCCGCGTTCACTCGCGTCGCCCGGCCGAGCTCGATGCCGCCCTCGTCGTTCAGGATGTCGCCCGGCAGCGAGATGAACACCGGCCCCGTCGGCGGGCTGAGCGCGACGGTGGCGGCGCGGCGGACGATGCGCGGCAGGTCCTCGAGCCGGGTCACCTCGACCGCCCATTTCACCAGCGGCTCGGCGATCGGCACCAGGGGACCGTAGAGCAGCGGCTCGGTCAGGCCGTGGCCCTGCTCCTGCTGGCCGGCGGTGAGGATGATCGGCGAGCCCGAGAACTTGGCGTTGTAGAGCGACCCCATGGCGTTGCCGAGCCCCGGCGCCACGTGCACGTTGCAGGCGGCGAGGCGGCCCGAGGCCCGGGCGAAGCCGTCGGCCATGGCGACGACGATGGCTTCCTGCAGGCCGAGTACGTAGTCGAGGTCGGGATGCTCCTTCAGCGCGTGCATGATCGGCAGCTCGGTGGTGCCGGGATTGCCGAAGAGGTGCGTCACGCCCTCGTCCTTCAACAGCGAAAGAAAGGCCGACCGCCCGGTAATCCTGTTCATGCCGCACACGCTCCCATATCCGCGTCTTTCCGTTGCGCTGAATCGTCGCACAGGCGGCCAAAGCTTGGCCAGCGGCAAGCGCGGTTAACGCTTCGGCAAGGCCGGCGGATCAGATTCGGACGGTCATTACAGGCACCGGGAGTCCCGCATGGCGCAGGCCGTCTATTCCGCCTTGAAGCCGTTCGCCTATCCGGACCGGTTGGCGGCGCTTGGCCGCGACGACGGCTGGGCCGCGCCGGTGCACGTGCGGATCAAGCCGACCAACGTCTGCAACCACGCCTGCTGGTTCTGCGCCTACCGCAGCGACGGCGTCAGCCTGGGCAGCGGCATGGCCGTGCGCGACAAGCTGCCGCGCGCGAAGATGCTGGAGATCGCCGACGACCTCGTCGCCATGGGCGTCGCCGCCGTGACCTTCTCGGGCGGCGGCGAGCCGCTGATCTATCCGCATCTGGTGGCGGCCATCGAGCGGCTGGCCGCCGGCGGCATCAGGATCGGCGCGCTGACCAACGGCTCCCGGCTCAAGGGCAAGGTGGCGGACGCGCTGGCGGCGCACGCGAGCTGGCTGCGGGTCTCGATCGACGGCTGGGACGGCGCCAGCTACGCCCGCTATCGCGGCGTCGGGGAAGACGCGTTCGAACAGGTGCTAGCGAACCTCGCGGCCTTCGCCGCGCGCGGCAGCGCCTGCGTGCTGGGCGCCAGCATCATCGTCGATCGCGACAACGCCGCGCATATCAACGACCTCGTCGCCCGGTTGAAAGCCTGCGGCGTCAGCCACGCCAAGATATCCCCCTGCATCACGTCGGACGACGGCGCCGTGACCAATGACTATCACGCGGCGGTCCGGGACACGGTCCGGGCCGAGATCGACCGGGCGCGCGCGCTCGACGACGACGGCTTCCGCGTGGTCGACCATTATCACGAGGCGGCCGTCGAGACGGCGAAGCCCTACGGCCGCTGCCCGTTCGCGCGCCTGCTGACGGTGATCGGCGCCGACGCGAAGGTCTATCTCTGCCAGGACAAGGCCTATACCGAGAGCGGCTGCCTCGGCAGCATCGCCGACCGGCGCTTCGCCGCGTTCTGGGCCGCGCCCGAGACGCGGGCACGGCTCAATGCCCTCGACCCCTCGGCGACCTGCCGCCACCACTGCGTCGCCGACGCCAAGAACCGCCTGCTGCTGGACTACTTGGCCCTCGACCGGGAGCACCTGGCGTTCGTCTAGGGGGGAGGGGGGGTGGTGTCGCGGAGTTCGCGGAAACAACCCCATGCACAGGAACCGTCAAGAAAAATGAATGCAGCTAAATCAACGGATTACAATATTTCGATAAGTGTCGAAATGTTGTGCTGACCTGCGCCGCCGCAGGCCGTGTCATCCGTGGTCCAAGACGTTGCGATTGCGAGTTATTCGCATTTTATCTAGGAATACGTCCCGAGTAACCCGGCGTTATCGCGAACATGTCGAGAGAGACTGCCCAACAGGCCCTTGAGCGGGCGTTCATGGAGCAGCGCCCATCGCTGGTCGGGCGGATCGCGCGCCTGGTCGGCAACATGGCGACGGCCGAGGACCTGGCCCACGAGGCCTATCTGCGCGCGTCGGCCGCCGCGGGCGAAACCCGCATTGCCTCGCCCAAGGCCTTTCTCGGACGCACCGCCTGGAACCTGGCCATCGATTACGTGCGCCGGGAGCGTCGGGAGCGGGAGATCTTCGCGCGTCCGTCCGACCCCGAAACCGTGGCCGCCGTCGCCTCGACCCAGCCCTCGCCGGAAGCGACGGCGCTCGACCGCCAGGTGATCGCGCTTCTCGACCAGGCGCTGGAGGGCGTTCCCGACCGCGCCCGCCGGGTGCTGGTTCTGAACCGGGTCGAGGGCTGGACCTATCCGGAGATTGCGGCGCATCTGGGCGTTTCCTCGACCACGGTGCAGAAGGACATCCGTCTCGCGCTCGCGCGCTGTATTGCCGTGCTGTCGGAGAAGGACCTGATCTAGCCGATCGCGGGTTTCGGAAACGCTGGTGTCGTTCGTCTATGATATGAACGCTGCCTCCAGGCGGCCATTTGTCGGGCATCGTCATGACGGATGAGAACAAGACCCCCGCGCCAGGCCGTGGGTCCGGGCCGCTTCCGCGTCGTCCCCTGGACGAGGCGGCCGGCTGGATCGCCCGTCTCGAGGCGGGCGACCTGACGGACGAAGAGCGTGCGGACTTCGAGGCATGGCAGGGGGCCGATCGGGCCAATGCGGACGCGTACCGCAAGGTTGCGGCGCTCTGGGATTCCGGCGAACTCGCCGCGGCCGCGCGGCGGCAGGCGGATCCGGTCCCGGCGATCCCGCGCCGTCGCCGGTTCGCCAGAATGGCGCGCGTCGCCGCGGCGGCCCTGGTCGTCGTCGCCGTCGGGCTGTCGCAGATCGACGAGATCGTCCTGGCGCTGGAGGCGGACTACCGGACCGCGACCGGCGAACGCAAGCGCGTCGATCTTCCCGACGGATCAGGCATGGTGCTTAACAGCGGCGCCGCCGTGGACGTCGCGTACGAGGACGGGCGCCGGCATATTCGCCTGCTGGCCGGAGAAGCCTATTTCGAGGTGGCGCGCGATCCCGACCGCCCGTTCGAGGTGCAGGGCGGCGCGGCCTCGACCCGGGCGCTCGGCACCGCCTTCGCCGTGCAGGCGGGCGAGAACGAAACAACGGTCACGGTTCGCCACGGACGGGTCGCCGTCGCCGGCGCCGCCCGGCCCGGAGAACCCTCGATGCTCGCCGCCGCAGAGCGGGTGCGCGTAACGAACGGCGTGGCCGGCGCGACGACAAGTGTCAATCCGGACATGGCGCTTGCCTGGCTCGAGGGCAGGTTGATCTTCCGCGACCGGCCGCTTGGCGAGGTCGTCACGGAGCTCGGCCGTTACCATTCCGGCTGGATCGTGATCGCCGACGACAGGCTGCGCGCGCATACGGTGAGCGGCAACTACCGGCTGGACGACCCGGTCGCCGTAGCCGCCGCATTGGCGGCCACCGCGTCCGCGGATCTTATCCGCGTGACCGATTTCCTGACGATTTTGCGCTGAGCCGCGTTTTCCGAAGCCGGCACGATCCGCGCCAACCGGACGCGGCGTCGGCCATGTCCGTGCTTTCCGCCATCCCGGGGTTTTAGATTTTTCGCTCCCGTTCGTCTCTAAAGCATGGCCTGCGAATGAGACCCATTCGTCAGGGCGTGAACAAACGAGTCGAGCGGGGTAATCGGGATGAGCAGTGGACGACCGGCATGGAGATGGCGGACCGGGAATGCAGACAATTGGCGCCGTCTGCCGGCGACGGCGACGGTCGCCCTGACGGTGGCGGTTCTGGCCGCTCCCGACACGATCCACGCCGGCGAGGCGGCGCGCGAACCGGAATCGCTGATGATCGCCCAGGCGGCAGACACCTACGCGTTCAACATTCCGTCGCAACCCCTAGGCGACGCGCTCGACGCGTTCATCGGCGTCACCGGCTGGCAGGTGGGATATTCGTCGGACCTCGCCCGGGGCCTCCGCTCGGCCAGGGTCGAGGGCAACCTGACGCCGACCGAGGCACTGGCGCGCCTGCTTGACGGCACCGGCTTGATCTTCGAGCTCACGAGCGCCGATACGGTAGCGCTGGCGAAGGCGGCCGCGCAAGACGGGGACGGACGGCTGCGGCTCGGGCCGATCAGGGTGGAAGGCGAAACGTCGGGGCGCAGCTACGATGCGGGTAGATCCGTCGTCCGCGGCAATCGCCTGGGTCAGACGCTGCTTGAGACGCCCCGCGCGGTCAGCGTGGTCACGCGGTCCATTCTCGACGATCAACGGCCTGACAATGAAGTGGACGTGTTGCGCAATGTCAGCGGCGTCAGCCGCACGAACGACTTCCAGGGAACCTATCAAAGATTTCAGTTGCGCGGCATCGACGCCGACAATTCACGCACCTATCTGCGCGACGGCAATCGCTTCACGCATCAATCCGATCCCGGCCTGTACAACGTCGAACGGATTGAAGTGATCAAGGGACCGAATGCAATCGACTTCGGGCAGTCGACGCCGGGCGGCTTCATCAACTACGTAACCAAAAAGCCGCTCGATGAAGAACAATACGCGCTGGAACTGACCGCCGGCAGTTTCGACCAGTACCAGGGTGCCATCGACCTAACCGGTCCGCTGAATGAGGATAAGACCATCATCTATCGGCTGACGGCGGGCTATGAAAGCGGCGGCGCGTTTACAGATCATGTCGATCCGTTGCGCCGCGGCGTCGCCGGCGCGTTGAGCTGGTCCATCACGCCGCGAACAAGGTTGAACTTGACGGGGGACTTTCAAAAAACCGAAAGGCCCGCCAACCCAGGCTGGCCGGTCCTGATCCTGCTGTCCATCGCGGTCTCGACGCTGCTCTGGGCCGACCTGACGAACGCCTTCGTGTGGAT
>JANQKO010000015.1 GCA_028281075.1 Alphaproteobacteria bacterium
AAGGGCATGATCGAGCCCGGCCAGTGGCGGGTGATCTGGAAATCGCCGAAGCTGCCGGCGAGCCCCTGGGCAATGTCGACCAAGCTGCCTGAGGGCATGCGGGCCGACGTGCAGAACGTCCTGTACCACATGAAGGACAAGGACCCGCACGCCTGGCAGTCGCTGACCGACGGCAAGGCCTCGGGCTACCGCAAGGTGACGCACGAGGACTATGAGGGCATCGTGCGCATGATCAAGGCCAACCTGGCCAAGCGCCGCACCGGCTGACGACGACGGCGATCCGGGACCGGCCGGCCGGCATGGCCGCGGCCGGTCCCGGACCCGGCTTGGCAAGCGCATCTCCATGACGGACAGGATCCAGGTGATCGGCGGCGGTGACGACCCGGTCGCCGCGTTCGAGGCCGCGCGCGACGCCGCGCGGCGCGCCAAGCGGCTGCAGACCGTGGTGGGCCTGGTCCTGTTCGCCCTCGCGGTCGCCGCCTCGGTGCATATCGGCGAGGTCCGGATCGACACCTTCGTCGAAGGCCTGCCCGGGTTCGCCAACTACCTGAACGATATCGCCCCGGTGCTGCGGCCGTCGCACCTGGCCGGCGACCTGGCCGAGTGGTACTGGGCGCTGCCGCGCTGGCTCGGCCTGCTCTGGGATACGGTGCTGATCGCCTTCGTCGGCACGCTGCTGGGCGGCATCGGCGCGCTGGCCTTCTGCTTTCCGGCCTCGCGCAACCTGATGCCGCGCTATCCGATCTATTTCGCCGCCCGCCGCCTGGCCGAGATCGCCCGGGCCGTGCCGGAACTGGTCTACGCGCTGATCTTCGTCTTCGCCTTCGGCCTGGGGCCGCTGGCCGGGGTGCTGGCGATCGCCGTGCATACGGCCGGCGCGCTGGGCAAGCTGTTCGCCGAGGTCAACGAGAACGTCGATCCGAAACCCATCGAAGGCGTGATCGCGGCCGGCGGCAACTGGTTCCAGATGATCCGCTACGCGGTGATCCCGCAGGTGCTGCCGAACTACACCAGCTACGGCCTGTTGCGCTTTGAGATCAACGTACGCGGCGCGGCGGTGATCGGCTTCGTCGGCGCCGGCGGCATCGGCCAGGAGCTGATGTTCGTGATCCGCGAGTTCATCTACACCGACGTCAGCGCGCTGGTGCTGCTGATCGTCGCCGCCGTCGTCTGCATCGATATCAGTTGCGAGAAGCTGCGGCACTATCTGATCGGACAGGAGGGCCTGTCGTGACCCGGCCGTCACCCGCCACATCGCCGACGGCGGCGCTGCGGCAGCGACATCCGCACCTGTTCGGCAAGACGCCGGCGGAAAAGCTGCGCGACCGGCTGATCCTGGCCGCGGTCGCCGGGTTCAGCCTCTATGCCCTCGCCGCCACGGGCTTCTTCGACCTGGACAGGATCCTCGGCGGGCTCGGCAAGCTGGGTCACGTGCTGGGCTTCATGCTGCCGCCGGCCCATAACGGTTATTTCTGGGACTTCATGGGCGGCATCCTCGAGACGCTGGCCATGGCCTTCCTGGGCACGCTGGCGGCCGCGGTGATGGGCGTGCCGCTGGGTTTCCTCGGCGCCAAGAACGTGGTGCCGCAATGGCTGTTCCATTTCGGCCTGCGGCGGATCTTCGACAGCATCCGCGGCATCGACCAGTTGATCTGGGCGCTGATCTTCATCAACGTCGTCGGCCTGGGACCGTTCGCCGGCATCCTGGCGATCGCCGTCGGCGATACCGGCACCTTCGGCAAGCTGTTCGCCGAGGCGATCGAGAATATCGACAAGCGCCAGGTCGAGGGCGTGCGCGCCGCCGGCGGCAGCAAGATCCAGGTCATGCGGTTCGGCATCCTGCCGCAGGTGTTCCCGGTGATCCTGAGCCAGGTGCTGTACTACTTCGAATCCAACACCCGCTCGGCGACGATCCTGGGCATCGTCGGCGCCGGCGGCATCGGCCTGCAGCTCTCCGACCGCATCCGCGTCTACAACTGGGACGAGGCCGCGTTCATCATTCTGATGATCCTGGTGACCGTCGCCATCATCGACGCGGGCTCGCGGCACGTGCGCGAGCACTTCATCGGCAAGGCCGAGTACCGGCCGTAGCGCGGGATGCGCGCCCGGCCTAGGCGCGGCGGACGCGCAGGCCGTCGGGGCTGGAGGCGTAGCCGGTGAGCGTGCGCTCGGCATGGGTCTGGCGCCAGGACAGCATCTTCTGGGCATAGTGCAGCACCTTCGGCGCCATGCCCGGATCGTTGGCCAGGTTGCGGAACTGGTTCGGATCGGCCGAGAGATCGAAGAACAGCGGCGGCAGCGACGCGAAGTGCACGTATTTGTACTTGCGGTCCTGGATGACGGCGAGCGCGCACTGGTCCATGTGCAGGCCGAGCGCCGATTCCGGCTTGCTGTAGAAAATGTCGCGGTAATCGAACTCGTAATGCACTTCCGTCCGCCAGTCGGCCGGCGGCGCGTCATGGCAGAACGGCAGCAGGGATCGGCCGTCGCACTGGCGCGGAATCTCGGCGCCGAGCCAGGACAGGATCGTCGGCATGGTGTCGATGGTCTCGGTGAAGTGGTCGACGATGGTGCCGCGGGTGCCGTCGGCGGCCTGGGCGGGATCGCGGATGATCATCGGAATCCGGTAGGACTGATCGAAATAGCCGAGCTTGCCCAGGAGGTAGTGGTCGCCGAGCTGCTCGCCGTGATCGCAGGTGAAGACGATCAGCGTGTCGTCCCACTGTCCGGTCGCCTTCAGATGCGCGAAGACTCGGCCAAGCTGGTCGTCGATCTCGGACATCAGCCCGTAATAGGTCGCCCGCATCTGCCGCACCTGGGCTTCCGACATGTCGCGGGCGCGGCCGACGCCGTCGCGGAAAAAGCCGCTCTGGGCCACGTCGTTCAGGTAGAAGGCCAGCAGCGGATGCTGCTCGGCCTCGGTCTCCCAGCTATCGCCGCGCGCGGGCGGCGGCATGTCGGCGGCGTCGTACATGGCGTGATAGGGCGCCGGCGCGATGAACGGCGGATGCGGCCGGTAATAGCCGAGATGCAGCAGCCAGGGATTGCCGCCCCGGGCCTTGAGATAGGTCAGGCCGCGCTCGGTGAACCAGGCCGTGTCCGACAGCTCGGCCGGAATGCGTGACGGCCGGGCGGTGGCGCCGCGGGCGCCGTTATCCTCGCCGTCCGGCAGCCAGATATCGGCCCGGTCATCGGGCAGGTCGAAGCCGTTGCCGGCGACCCAGCCGAAATAGCCTTCCATATTGGGCTCGAAGGCGCCGACCGGCCGCCAGCCGTCCATCAGGTCGCCCAGGATCCTGAAGCGCGGATCGTCCGCCGCCGTGGTGCGCGGGTCGGGCGTGGTCGTGGTGTAGCCGACCAGCGCCGGATCGTAGCCCGCCTTGCGCGCTTCCAGCGCCAGGTTGGTGTGCCGGGCGTCGAGCGGGATCGTGTTCTGCACCGCCCGGTGGTTCATCATGTACATGCCGGTCAGCAGCGAGGCCCGGCCCGGACCGCAGGGCACGGCCTGGGTGAAGTGATTGCGGAAGGTCACGCCCTCGGCGCACAGCATGTCGAGGTTCGGCGTGCGCAGCAGCGGATCGCCCAGCTTCGACAGGATGTCGCCGCGCCACTGGTCGACGACGATAAGCAGAACGTTCTTCCGGGCTGTCATGCGAGACTACTCCTCAAGACCTGGACATCAGTTGATCCGGGTGCCGCGTTCGGCATCGAACAGGTGGATGCGGTCACGGTCAATCCGCAGCGGCAGTTGCTCGCCGGCCTGGATCCGGACGATCCCCGGCAGGCGGATGGTCAGCTCGGGGCCGGCCGCGGCGCCGTCATGGGCCAGGGCGCCATGCACCAGCGTGTCGGCGCCCAGCGGCTCGACCATGGTCGCGGTGACGTGCAGGTCGGCATCCTCGCCGCCGCAGACCGCGATATGCTCGGGCCGGATGCCGGCCGTCGCCACGCCACCGCCGGCCGTGGCGCCGTTGCCGTTCAGCGCCAGCTCGCCCGAGCCGTTCAGATGCACCGCGCGGCCGTCGCCGGTGACCTCGCAGGCCAGGAAGTTCATGGCCGGCGAGCCGATGAAGCCGGCGACATAGGCCGACGCGGGACATTCGTAGATATCGAGCGGCGCGCCGACCTGCTCGGCGATGCCGGCATTCATCACGATCAGCCGATCGGCCATGGTCATCGCCTCGACCTGGTCATGGGTGACGTAGATGCTGGTGGCGCCGAGCTCGCGGTGCAGCTTCTTGATCTCGAGCCGCATCTGCACGCGCAGCTTGGCGTCGAGGTTGGAAAGAGGCTCGTCGAACAGGAACGCGGCCGGGTCGCGCACGATGGCGCGGCCCATGGCGACGCGCTGGCGCTGGCCACCGGACAATTGCCGCGGCTTGCGATCCATCAGCTCGCTCAACTGCAATATCTCGGCCGCGCGCCGCAGCCGGTCGGCGACCTCGCGCTTCGACAGCCGGCGCAGGCGCAGGCCGAACGACATGTTCTGCGCCACCGTCATGTGCGGATAGAGGGCATAGTTCTGGAACACCATGGCGATGTCCCGGTCCTTGGGCTCGACCTCGTTGACGACGCGGCCGTCGATGGCGATGTCGCCCGAGGTGATCGCCTCCAGCCCGGCGATCATCCGCAACAGCGTCGACTTGCCGCAGCCGGACGGACCGACGATGACCACGAACTCGCCGTCGCGGATGAAGACGCTGACGCCGTGGATGACCTGCGTATCGCCGTAGGATTTGTAAACGTTGCGGATCTCGACGTCGGCCATGGACCAATCCTTCCCTATTTCTCGGCGTCGACCAGGCCCTTGACGAACCAGCGCTGGAGCAGCAGCACGACGGCGACCGGCGGCAGCGTCGCCAGGATCGCCGTCGCCATGGTCAGGTTCCATTGCGCGTCGGCGTCCTCGGTCGGCAGCGTGCGGGCGACGCCGATGACCACCGTGGTCATTTCGGGCTCGGTCGTGATCAGAAGCGGCCAGAGATACTGGTTCCAGCCGAAGATGAAGAGAATCACCGCCAGCGCCGCCATGCTGGTGGTCGACATCGGCAGCAGGATGCGGAAGAAGAACCGCATCGGCCCGGCGCCGTCGATCTTCGCGGCCTCGCAGAGCTCTTCCGGCACGGTCAGGAAGAACTGCCGGAACAGGAACGTCGCCGTGGCCGACGCGATCAGCGGCAGGATCAGGCCGGTATAGGAATCCAGCAGGCTCCATTCCAGGTTGATGTCGACCTCGTGGCCGGCGAGCCAGCCGGCGACGCGCTCGATCGCCAGCAGGTCGATGATGGCCTGGAACGGCGCCAGCGCGTTCGCCGCGACCTCGAAGGTCGGCACGATGCGCACCTCGACCGGCAGCATCAGCGTAATGAAGATCAGCCAGAAGGCGGTCATCCGGAAGCGGAAGCGGAAATAGGTGATGGCGAAGGCGGAAAGCAGCGAGATCGCGATCTTGCCGACCGTGACGCCCACCGCCATGACGCCGGAATTGAACAATTGCCGGCCCAGGCCTTCCTTGTTCCAGGCGTTGGCGAGATTCTCGAACAGATGCCCGCCAGGCAGCAGATAGACGGCGTCGCTCTCGCTGCCGTCGGGCATCGAGGCGACGATCACGGCGTAGTAGATCGGCATGCAGACGAGGATGGCGCCGACGATCAGCGCGCCGTAGGTCAGCCGGTCGAACCAGTGCGCCCGCTCGATCATGACGTGCCAGACACATCAGGCATAGCTGACCCGGCGCTCGATATAGCGGAATTGCAGCACGGTCAGCGCGATGACGATGAACATCAGGATCACCGACTGGGCCGAGGAGGCACCCAGATCCTGGTTCTCGAAACCGTCGGTATAGACCTTGAACACTAGCGTGTTGGTGGCGCCGGCCGGGCCGCCGCCGGTGACCGCGTGGATGATGCCGAAGGTGTCGAAGAAGGCGTAGACGATGTTGATGACGATCAGAAAGAAGGTCGTCGGCGACAGCAGCGGGATCACCACGTACCAGAGCCGCTTGCCCGGCCCGGCGCCGTCGATGGCGGCCGCCTCGATCAGGCTTTTCGGGATCGCCTGCAGGCCGGCCAGGAAGAAGACGAAATTGTAGCTGATCTGCTTCCAGGCCGCGGCGACCACGACCAGCGTCATGGCGTGCGCGCCGTTCAGCAGCGGGTCCCAGTCGACGCCCAGCGCGATCAGCAGCCCGGCGACCGAGCCGAAGGTCGGATGGAACAGGAAGATCCAGAGCGCGCCGGCGACGGCCGGCGCCACGGCATAGGGCCAGATCAGGGCCGACTTGAACACCAGCACGCCGCGGATCGCCCGGTCGGCGAACACCGCCATGACGAAGCCCGAGAGCAGGGCGGCGAGCGTGGTCAGCCCGCTGAAGACCAGCGTCACCAGGATCGAATCGTAGTATTCCGGGCTGACCAGCAGCATCTGGAAGTTTTCCAGCCCGACGAAGATCTGCGTCGCGCCGAACGGATCGCTGAGAAAGAAGCTCTCGTAGATGGCCTTGCCGGCCGGCCAGAAGAAGAACACCGCCAGGATCAGGAGCTGCGGTCCCAGCAGCAGATAGGGCAGCGACTTGCTGGCGAAGGTAACGCGCTTGATCACAGTCCGCTTCCCGGAAGGGCGGCGGCCGAGGAAACGCCGACGGCTCCGGCGGCGGACGCCGCCGGAGCCCGGACGTCATCGGCCGGCGTCAGTTGCCGGCGGTGCGCTCGAACCGGCGCAGGTTGGCGTTGGACCGCTGGACGGCGTCGTCGAGGGCCTTCTCGACCGGCTTCTTGCCGGCCCAGATGTTTTCCAGCTCCTCGTTCAGGATCTCGGTGTTCTGCACGCCGAAGCCGAGACGCATGCCACGGGTATTGACCGTCGGCACCGACCGCGACAACGACAGGATGGCGATCTCCTGGTGCGGGAATTCCTTGTAGTAGCCCTCCTTCTGGGCCAGGTCGTAGGCATCGAGCGAGATCGGCACGTAGCCCGTGTTCTTGTGCCAGTCGAGCTGCATCTCGGGGCTGGCGAGGAAGGCGAAGAAGGCGGCCGTGCCCTTGTAGACCGCCGGGTCATGGCCCTTCATCACCCAGAGCGCGGCGCCGCCCAGAAAGCTGTTGCGCGGATAGAAGTTGTCGGCCTCGACCGGCAGGAAGCTGGCGGCGAAGCGGAACTTGGCGTTGCGCGAGATGCCGCCATAGCCGGCCGAGCTCTCCAGGAAGATCGGGCATTTCTCGGCATAGAAGGCCTCGTGACCGCCCTGCCAGGTGCGGCCGGTATAGGTGTAGATACCTTCCTCGACCCAGCCGCGCACGCGCTTGATGTGATCGACGAAGCGGGTCGCGTTGTAGACATATTCGGCGTCGAAGCCGTCCATGCCGTTGCCCTGGCTGGCGATCGGCTGGTTCTGGATGAAGCTGTAATTGTCACGGTGCACCCAGATCTGCCAGGCCGACGTGATGCCGCATTCGTAGCCGGCCTTGACCAGCTTGCGGCCGGCGTCGCCGAGCTCGTCCCAGGTCCGCGGCACGCCGGTAACGCCGGCCTTCTCGAAGGCGTCGACGTTGTACCAGAGGATCGGCGTCGAGGTATTGAACGGCATCGCCGCCGGGCCGTTGGCGTCGCTGAAGGCGGACAGGACAGGCCCGATGAAACGCGACCAGTCGATGTCGTGGCCGGAATCCTTCATCAACTGATGCACGGGATAGACGGCGCCGGAATTTATCATCGTGGCAGCGCCGCGGCCGACGACCTGCACGATCGCCGGATGCTTCTTGGCGCGGTAGGCCGCGACCGCCGCGTTCAGGGTCTCGTAATAGTTGCCCTTGTGCACGGGCACGATCCGGTAGTCGGACTGCGAGGCGTTGAATTCCTCGGTATAGCGCACGAGCGTCTGGCCGAGCTTGCCGTCGGGCGAGAACGCGTGCCACCACTGGATGTCGGTCTGTGCCTGTGTCGCGCCGGCGCTGAACGCCAGGACGATAGCGGCGCCCGCGGCGCCAAGATTCCATTGCCGCATCTCGGTCGAGACTCCCTTAGCGAAGGCAGAAGGTTCGTGGCGCGGAGTCTCTGGCCTGCGCATTACAGGATGTTGACCGTGAGGTGACAGTTTGGCGCGCCGCGCGCGTCAACCGCGTGACGCCGCCGACGGCGCCGGCCCGCGCCAGGGTCGGACCTGACCTGCAAAAATCGCAATGGCGGCCGGGCGGCCGCCGGCATAGGTCAAAGGCTCAAACGACGGCGGTCGAGTCCGGCCGTCCGGCACCAGGAACGCGGATATCCGGCGGGTGTGAGATGCTGATCACAAGCATGGCGGCGCGGCTGCGCCGGTGGCGGGCCTATCGGCGCGTCTACAGGGAACTGGCGGCGCTGGACGCGCGCGAGCTGGACGATCTGGGCATCGCCCCCCGGCACCTGCGCCGTATCGCCCGCGACAGCATCGGCGCCTGAGCACCGATCCCGAAAAGAAAAGGGCCGGCCCGGCATTCGACCGCCGGACCGGCCCGAGAGGCGTCGCGAGGCGACGACGACATCGTTTCGGCGGGTGTCAGGAGCGTGGGCGCGCCATCGCCTGCCACTGCATGCCGGCGAGGAAGCCGCGGGTGGCATCCCGCGCCCGGGCCACCTCGTCGGGCCGCATGGTGGCGATCAGCCCGTCGCGGTTGGCCCGCACCTGCTCGTAGAAGCGGTGAATGCCGCTGGCGCTGTCCGCCGGCAGGTCGGCCGGCACCAGCCGGTCGCCACCGCCGCGGGGCGCGGCAACCTCGAACCACATCAGGGCCTCGACCTTATCCGGCGCCGTGCCCAGTCCCATGCTGAACATGACGCCGAGATTGTTCTGCGCGATGGCGTCGCCGCGCTCGGCCGCCTGGCGGTACCACGACATGGCCCGGCCATAGTCCTGCTCGACGCCATGCCCGAAGAAATACATGTTGCCGAGATTGGTCTGGGCCGGCGTGAAACCGAACCGGGCGGCGGTCTCGTACCAGCGCACGGCCTGCTTCAGATCGCTGAGCGCCTGGCGCAGGTCGCGGCGCAGGCCGTCGCCGCTTTCCAGCATGACGCCGAGATTGAAGCGGGCGGCGACATAGCCCTGGGCTTCGGCGCGCCGGAACAGGTCGACGGCGATGTCGTGGTCCTGCGGCACGCCGCGGCCGGTGGCGTAGAGCACGCCCAGCCGGTTCAGGGCCGTGACCTGGTTCCTGGCGGCGGCCATGGCGTACCAGCGAGCGGCCTGGACGTCGTCGCGCGGCAGGCCCTGCCCGGTCTCGTGGAGATAGCCGACATAGGTCTGGGCATGCACCTCGCCGCGTTCGGCCAGCGGCCGCCAGAACCCGGCGGCGGTGCCGTGGTCGCCCCTGCCCAAGGCCTGCCAGCCGGCTTCGAGATCGGCCCAGGCGGGCGTATGGCTAAACGATACCTGAATGTTGGTGCGGCGGTTCGCCGACTGGCGCACGCCGTCCGGCGTCGGCACGGCGGGGTCGAGCTCGCCGCGGGCGATGACCGAGACGTCGCGCGGCCGGATGCCGAGCCGGATCAGCTCGGCCCGGGCCGCGTCGGCGCGGCGCGCCGACAGCGCGAGATTGTAGTCGTCCGGCCCCGAACGGTCGGTGTGGCCGACCGCCAGGATGCGCACCGGTCCGCCGAGCGCGCGGATCTGATCGGCCGCCACGGCGATCTCGGCCCGGGCCACGTCGGTCAGTTCGGCCTTGTCCCAGGGAAAGGTAACGAGAACCGCCGGCGGGTCGGGCGGCGGCTCGGCCGGCCGCGGACCCGGCTGCAACGCGGGCACCGGGTCGCCGGGCACCAGATTGAAGCCGAGCGCGCTCGGATAGCCCGGATGGCCCGGCGCCACCATGGCACTGCCATCGTCGTCCTGCGCCAGCACGGCGGCCGGGCACCAGGCCAGCGCGGCCGACAGCAGCAACGCATGTCTCGTCAACATGAGCATCCCTCCCAAATTCCGGGCCTCGCACCTCCTGTTGAAGAGAAGATGGCTCGATTTTCTTAGGATTGCGTAATGAATTCCGGTCGATTTAGATAAAAATTTAGATATGATAAAATTGATGAATTTATCCATAATCACATATTCTATTTCATTCGGGTCGATGAAATGAATGCAGCAAACAATGTTCGCTGTCGATAATTTTTATTTGAAATCCGACCCTCGATGTACCGAAGCAGATCAATTTCTTTGAACGAGGTTTTCCTTCCCGTCCTAACTGGACGGGACCCTACCTGCTCTGGTGGCCGTGAAGAAATGACCTGCGACCCAAAAAGAAGCCGTCATGCTGGCGCAGGCCCGCATCCAGCGGCATCACAACCTGTTGGAAAACAAAAAATGGATCCTGACCTTCGCCAGGATGACAACTTGGGCGGCATCGGTGCGATTCCTTCACGCGCGCCTCCGCCAGCATGACAAAGAGGACAAGTCTTCGCCGCCGTCCAGGCCGGCGGCGGCCGGTCAGTCGCTGGCCGAGGCGCTTTCGATGACCACCGCCTCGCCGGCCGCCGTGTCGTAGCGCAGCCGTGGCACGTGATCGAGGTCGGCGCCGGTGACGCGCACGAAGCGGGCGCCGGCGGGATAATCGATGGCGTGGATCTCGGGCCCGTCATAGAGGCCGGCCATGCCGGGGTCGAGCCGGTAGTGCCGGGTCTGCCGCAGCCGGGCCGTGCCGGCGCCGCCACCGCCGTCGAGGCGGTCGAACTCGGTCATGTCGGTGTATGACGTGGCCTGGCCATAGATCGCCCAGGACGTGCCATGATCGTGCGGCGGCGATTTGTGCCCCTCGTCCGTGACGTAGGCGAGCACCACGAAGCCCATGTCGGCGTCCTCGTGGAGCGTACGCCGGCCGACCGGCCGGTCGGACCCGAGCTCGGCCGCCAGAAAGCCGGGGTCCGTCAACAGGCGTTCGAGATTCCGGCGCACCTTGTCGCGGCCGGCGCGGCCCGGCTCGGCCGCAAGCGCCGCCCGGCTGTCCCGGCAGAACCGGTCGAGATCGTAGCTCATGTCCCCTCCTCGTATCGGACCGGCGACGGGTCAGCCGCGGCCGACGAACGGCATTTTCGTGGCCATCACGGTCATGAACAGCACGTTGGCGTCCAGGGACAGGCTGGCCATGTGCACGACCGCGCGGGCCACGTTGTCGACGTCCATCAGTGGCTCGACCTCGACCTTGCCGTTGGCCTGCGGCACGCCGTCGGCCATGCGCGCGGCCATCTCGGTCTCGGCGTTGCCGATGTCGATCTGACCGCAGGCGATGTCGTATTTGCGGCCGTCGAGCGCCGTCGATTTGGTCAGGCCGGTGATCGCATGCTTGGTGGCGGTATAGGGCGACGAGTTCGGCCGCGGCGCGTGCGCCGAGATCGAGCCGTTGTTGATGATGGGGCCGCCGCGCGGCGACTGGTCCTTCATCACCCGGAAGGCGGCCTGCGTGCAGTAGAAGACGCCCGACAGGTTGACATCGACGACGCTGCGCCATTGCGCGACGTCGAGCTCCTCCAGCGGAATGCCTGGCGCGTTCTGGCCGGCATTGTTGAACAGCACGTCCAGCCGGCCGAAGCGCTCGACGGTCCTGTCGAACAGCGCGTTCACGGATGCCGGATCGGCCACGTCGGTCGGCACGGCCAGCGCCCGCGCGCCGGCCTCGCCGGCGCCGGCGATGGTCTCGTCCAGGGCGGCGGCGCGCCGGCCGGCCAGCGCCACGCCATAGCCCGCCGCCAGCAGCGCCACGGCCGCCGCCCGGCCGATGCCCGAGCCCGCGCCCGTCACGATGGCGACCTTCTCCGATCCGTTCATATCCCGCCCCTTCATCTGTTCGCCCACGGCGCGGGCATGACGCCCGCCCCGGCCGGCTCGCGGCCCCGATCAGACGTTAGGCCGGTTCGATGCGGCGGGGCAATACGGAACCGCAATGCCGGGACGGCGGCGGCCTGGACAGAGTCCGGTCCGACCGCGCGCTCGGATTTCGAGCATCCGCGGACGGATACTCTTGATCGGCATGCATTCCGAACCCGATTCCGCCCGGCAAGTACGCGATATCGGATATGCTCGACGGTTCCTTTACCAAAATCGCCGAACATCGGCATGGGGGTCGGTATCGGCACCCCATGTCCAGACACGTTAACATCGATATGTGCGGCGAGCTCGCCCGCCTGCGGAGACGGATCCGGGAACTGGAATCCGCCCTCGCCGAGCGCGCGCCGGCGGCCGGCGTTTCGGACGCCGGCGACCGCCGGATGCAGGACTTCGCGGCCACCGGCCGCGGCTGGTTCTGGGAAACCGACGCCGAGCTGCGCTTCACCTACATGTCGGACAGCGTCCTCGACGTCAGCGGCCTGCCGCCGGAATGGCATTACGGCAAGACCCGGGCCGAGATCGGCAGTCCCGCCTCGCCGGGCGCGGAAGAATGGACCGCCCATCTGGCGGCGCTGGACCGGCGGGAGCCGTTCAATGACTTCGTCTATGCGCGCGAGGGCCCGGACGGCACGAGATGGCTGCGCACCAGCGGCCTGCCGTTCTACGATCCGACCGGCGACTTCGCCGGCTATCGCGGAACGGCGACCGATGTCACGGCCGAGATCCTGGCCCAGAACCACAGCCAGCAACTCGTGGCGGCGATCGAAACCCTGGACGAGCTGTTCGCGCTCTGGGACCCCGACGACCGGCTGCTGGTCTGCAACCGCCGCTTCCGGGAGCTCAACACCGACGTCGCCGAGACCATCGCGCCCGGCACGACCTTCGCGGACTATCTGCGGGCCGGCATCGCCGCCGATCTCTTTCCCGACGCCGTGGCCGATCCCGACGGCTGGTTCGCCGACCGCATGGCCCGGCACCGCGATCCGGGGGTACCGTTCGAGCAGCGGCGGCGGGACGGCCGCTGGCTGCAGATTTCGGAACAGCGGCTGCCGAACGGATCGATCGCGACGATCTCGGCCGACATCACCGACCGCAAGCGGACCGAGCAGGAACTGCGACGCCAGCACGACATCCTGTCGACCGCGCTCGACACCATACCCGACGGCGTTCAGGTGCTGGACAGGGACCTGAAGCTGGCGGCCTGGAACGACCATCTGTTCGAGGTGCTGAAGCTGGACCGCGACGCCATCCTGAGCGCCGACGATCCGGGCAAGGCGTTTCGCTACGCGCTCGCCGGCCGCGGCGAATACGGCCCCGGCGATGCCGACGCGCTGGTCGCCAGCCGCGAGGCCATCGCCCGTTCGCCCGAGCCGGTGCAGTACGAGCGGCAGTTGGTGACCGGCAACTGGATCGAATGCCGGGGCAATCCGCTGGCCGGCGGCGGCTATCTGGCTATCTACCGCGACATCGACGAGGCCAAGAAGATGTACGCGCGGCTGGAGTTCCTGGCCTCGGTCGATCCGCTGACCGAGCTGCCGAACCGGCGCTGTTTCCTGGAGGCCGCCGAGACCGAGTTCATGCGGGCCCGGCGGCATGGCCGCGCGCTGTCGTTCCTGATTCTGGACATCGATCACTTCAAGTCGATCAACGACCGCTTCGGCCACGCGGTCGGCGACGAGGCGCTGCGCCGCGTCGCCAGGCGCTGCCGTCGAACCCTGCGGCGGTCCGACCATATCGGCCGTATCGGCGGCGAGGAGTTCGCGATAATGCTGCCGGAGACCGGCGCCGACCTGGGCTACCGGGCAGCCGAGCGGCTGCGCCTGGCGCTGGCGAAGCTGGAGATCCCGACCGAGGACGAGACGCTGTGGCTGACCGTCAGCATCGGCGGCATGACCGTCGCGCCGGATCACGACACGGCCGAGCAGGTGATGGCGGACGCCGACGCCGCCCTCTACGACGCCAAGAACGGCGGCCGCAACCGCGTGGTGTTTCGGCGCTAGCGCGTGTGCCGGAGTGGTGAGAAAGGCGGATTAGGGCCAAGTTGGCGGATCGGTCCGCGGCCGCGACCCTATATCGCATGTTTCGAGACGGCCGCTACGCGACCTCCTCAACATGAGGTCGAAGATTGATATCGAACAACAATCTCACGCTGAGAGCCTGTGAAAGAATCGCACCGAAGCCATCCAGGTTGTCATCCTGGCGAAGGCCAGGATCCATGTTTGTTGTTTTTAAGCAGGTTGCGATGCCGCTGGATGCTGGCCTGCGCCAGCATGACGGCTTTCTTGGGTCGCCCGTAGTTCTTTCACACGCTCTGAGGAGCGCCCAACCGGGCGCGTCACGAAGGGCCGGCGACCGCGCCTCGTCGGCGCCGATTTTTTTCTGACATCGCAGTTTTTGCGCCGCCATTAACGGGCAATTAAGATGCATTAACGTTAATAGCGGTGTGTTCCGTTTTTTGCCCTTGCGGCGGGAGTCGATATCGGCGAAACAATCCGCGGAGATCGGAGGTGGATTCCGGTGCCGACGATGATGCGGGAGGTGGCCGTTGCGGCCGTCGGGTTGTGGTTCGGGCGACCAGGGGGATCGTCTCCACGCGCGCCTGCCCGCAGCCCCAACCCTGCAATCATCGACCGGCGGTCGTCGCGCGACGGCCGCGCGTGGAATGGGTTCGCGTTGATGTTCGACGACCGGCTGAGGGCAGTCCCGTGGGCGACGGGGTGTCGCCGCCTGTATTTCGGCATTAATTGGTAACTGAGGCGCGAAGCAATTGTTCTCCAAACTCTTTGGACTGATGTCCGCCGATATGGCCATCGATCTCGGCACGGCGAATACGCTGGTATACGTCAAGGGCCGGGGCATCGTGCTGAACGAGCCGTCCGTGGTGGCGATCATCAACCGCCGCGGCAAGAAGCAGGTGCAGGCGGTCGGTGACGAGGCGAAGATGATGCTGGGCCGCACGCCCGGCAACATCGAGGCCATCCGCCCGCTGCGCGACGGCGTGATCGCCGACTTCGAGGTCGCCGAGGAGATGATCAAGCACTTCATCCGCAAGGTGCACAACCGCCGCAGCTTCGCCAGCCCGCAGGTGGTGGTCTGCGTGCCCTCGGGCTCGACCGCCGTCGAGCGCCGCGCGATCCAGGAATCGGCCGAGAGCGCCGGCGCCCGCAAGGTCTACCTGATCGAGGAGCCGATGGCGGCCGCCATCGGCGCCGGTCTGCCGGTCACCGAGCCGACGGGCTC
>JANQKO010000398.1 GCA_028281075.1 Alphaproteobacteria bacterium
CGCGCTCCTGGAGAGCCTCGAGGGCAAGAAGGGACAGCCCCGCCTGAAACCCCCGTTTCCCGCCGCGTCCGGACTGTGGGGCTGCCCGACCACGGTCAACAACGTGGAGAGCATCGCCGTGGTGCCGACCATCCTGCGCCGGGGCGGCGAATGGTTCGCCGGCTTCGGCCGCGAGAACAACGCCGGCACCAAGGTGTTCTGCATTTCCGGCCACGTGAACAAGCCGTGCAACGTCGAAGAGGAGATGTCGATCCCGCTGCGCGAGCTGATCGACAAGCATGCCGGCGGCGTCATCGGCGGCTGGGACAACCTGCAGGCGGTCATTCCCGGCGGCGCCTCGGTGCCGCTGCTGCCGAAGTCGATCTGCGACGACGTGCTGATGGATTTCGACGCGCTGAAGGAGGTGAAGTCGGGCCTCGGCACGGCGGCCGTCATCGTCATGGACAAGTCCTGCGACGTGGTGAAGGCGATCGCGCGCCTGTCCGAGTTCTACAAGCACGAATCCTGCGGCCAGTGCACGCCCTGCCGCGAGGGCACGGGCTGGATGTGGCGCGTAATGGAACGCCTGGTGAAGGGCGAGGCCGAGGTCGAGGAGATCGAGATGCTGCTCGACGTCACCTATCAGGTCGAAGGCCACACGATCTGCGCGCTGGGCGATGCCGCGGCCTGGCCGATCCAGGGCCTGATCCGGCATTTCCGGCCCGAGCTGGAGCGGCGCATTCTCGACCGCAAGCAGGCCCAGCCGGCCGCCGCCTGAGGGAGCCCGCCAGTACATGCCCACGCTGACCATCGACGGCAAGGAAATCACGGTCGAGCCCGGCACCACGGTGCTGCAGGCCTGCGAGGAGGCCGGCATCGAGGTGCCGCGCTTCTGCTACCACGACCGTCTCTCGATCGCCGGCAACTGCCGCATGTGCCTGGTCGAGATGGAGCGGTCGCCGAAGCCGATCGCAAGCTGCGCCATGCCGGCGGCCGACAAGATGGTGATCCACACCAATACGCCGTCGGTGCGCAAGGCGCGCCAGGGCGTGATGGAATTCCTGCTGATCAACCACCCGCTGGACTGCCCGATCTGCGACCAGGGTGGCGAATGCGACCTGCAGGACCAGGCCATAGCCTACGGCTACGACAGCAGCCGGTATCACGAGAACAAGCGGGCGGTGAAGGACAAGTATCTCGGGCCGCTGATCAAGACGATCATGACGCGCTGCATCCACTGCACCCGCTGCATCCGCTTCGCCACCGAGATCGCCGGCGTCGAGGAGCTGGGCGCCACCGGCCGCGGCGAGCATATGGAGATCGGCACCTATGTCGAGGAGGCGCTGACGTCAGAGCTGTCGGGCAACATGATCGACATCTGTCCGGTCGGCGCGCTGACCTCCAAGCCCTATGCCTTCACGGCGCGGCCGTGGGAACTGCGCAAGACCGAGACCGTCGACGTGCATGACGCCGTCGGCAGCAATATCCGCGTCGACACCCGCGGCCGCGAGGTGATGCGGGTCCTGCCGCGCCTGCACGAGGACGTGAACGAGGAGTGGATCTCGGACAAGGCCCGCTTCGCCGTCGACGGCCTGAAGCGGCAGCGGCTGGACCGGCCCTATGTGCGCATCGACGGCAAGCTGACCCCGGCGACCTGGGACCAGGCCTTCCGCGCCATCGCCGCGCGCATGGCCGGCCTCGCCGGCGAGCGCGTGGCGGCGATCACCGGCGACATGGCCGACGCGGAAGCGATGACGGCGCTGAAGGATCTGATGGCCGCCATCGGCTCGCCGCACATCGATTGCCGCCAGGACGGCGCCAGGCTGCCGGCCGGTCCGCGGGCCGCCTATCTCTTCAACACCACGATCGCGGCGATCGAGGCGGCCGACGCCTGCCTGCTGGTCGGCACCAATCCGCGCTGGGAAGCGCCCTTGGTGAACGCCCGCATCCGCAAGCGCTGGCTGCTGGGTGGCTTCAAGGCGGCGATGATCGGGCCGCGGCCGGACCTGACGTACGATTACGACTATCTCGGCGCCGGACCGCAGACGCTGGCGCAGATCGCCGACGGCAGCCACGCCTTCGCCGAAACCCTGCGGACCGCCGAACGGCCGATGCTGATCGTCGGCATGGGCGCGCTCGCCCGCGATGACGGCGCGGCGGTGCTGGAGACGGCGCGGCGCATCGCCGAGAGCTTCGGCATGGTCAGCGAGGACTGGAACGGCTTCAACGTTCTGCACACGGCGGCGGCGCGCGTCGCCGGCCTCGATCTCGGCCTGCTGCCGGGCGAGGGCGGACGCGACGTCGCCGGCATTCTGGACGGCGCGCGGGCCGGCGAGATCGATCTGGTCTGGCTGCTGGGCGCCGACGAGATCGACACCACTGATTTGGGCGACGCCTTCGTGGTCTATCAGGGCCATCACGGTGACGCCGGCGCGCATCGGGCCGACGTGATCCTGCCGGGTGCCGCCTATACCGAAAAAGACGCGACCTGGGTCAATACCGAGGGCCGCGTGCAGCTCGGCCGCCGGGCGCATTTCCCGCCGGGCGACGCGCGCGAGGACAGGACCATCCTGCGCGCCTTCTCCGACGTCATCGGCCAGCGGCTGCCCTACGACAATCTCGGCCAGTTGCGCCGCCGCATGGCCGAGCTGGCGCCGCATTTCGGGGCCATCGACGAGATCCCCGAGATCGAATGGGGCGCGTTCGGCACGGCGGGCCAGATGGCCGACGCGCCGTTCGCGAGCCCGATATCGGACTTCTACCTGACCAATCCGATCGCGCGGGCATCGTCGGTGATGGCCGAATGCAGCCAGCTTTACGTCTCCAACGGCAAGGCGACCGGCACCGATGGCTGAGCTCTGGAGCGGTTATCTTCTGCCGGGCGGCATCATCGTCGCCCAGATCCTGGCGATCGTGGTGCCGCTGCTGATCATCGTGGCCATGCTGACCTACGCCGAGCGCAAGGTGATGGCGGCGATGCAGTTGCGCATGGGGCCGAACGTTGTCGGCCCGTTCGGGCTGCTGCAGGCCTTCGCCGACGGCATCAAGCTGTTCTTCAAGGAAACGGTGCTGCCGACCACGGCCAACAAGGGCGTGTTCGTGATCGCGCCGATGCTGACCTTCATCCTGTCGTTGGTGGCCTGGGCCGTGATTCCCTTCGACGAGGGCGTGGTGCTGGCCGACATCAATGTCGGCATCCTCTATCTGTTCGCGATCTCCTCGCTCGGCGTCTACGGCATCATCATGGCCGGCTGGGCCTCGAACTCGAAGTACCCGTTCCTGGGCGCCCTGCGTTCCGCGGCGCAGATGGTCTCCTACGAGGTCTCGATCGGCTTCGTCATCATCACGGTGCTGCTCTGCGCCGGCTCGCTGAACCTGACCGACATCGTCATGGCGCAGAAGGGCATGTGGTACGCCATCCCGCTGCTGCCGATGTTCGTGATCTTCTTCATCTCGGCGCTGGCCGAGACCAACCGGCACCCGTTCGACCTGCCGGAAGCCGAGGCCGAGTTGGTCGCCGGGTATCAGGTCGAGTATTCGTCCATGACCTTCGCGCTGTTCTTCCTGGGCGAATACGCGAACATGATCCTGATGAGCGGCATGACCGTGATCCTGTTCCTGGGCGGCTGGCTGCCGCCGATCGACGTGGCGCCGTTCAACTGGATTCCCGGCCCGATCTGGTTCGGGCTGAAGATCTCGGCGCTGCTGTTCGTGTTCATCTGGGTGCGGGCGACCCTGCCGCGCTACCGCTACGACCAGCTCATGCGGCTCGGCTGGAAGGTGTTCCTGCCGTTCTCGCTGTTCTGGGTGGCGCTGACGGCGGGCGTGCTGGTGGCCTTCGATCTGGTGCCGAACGCATGACGAACGGCGGCGGATACGGGACTTGCCTTTCGGATTTGGCCGGCTATGTTTGGCCGCGCCTTGAGGATGGAAGGGGCCAGGCATGACGGCGTTTAGGCGCGGCGCGCAGGCACTGCTGCTGACCGAGATCCTGCGCGGCATGGGGCTGACTTTCCGGTATATGTTCCGCAAGCGCGCGACCCTGAACTACCCCTATGAAAAGGGCCCGTTGAGCCCGCGCTTCCGCGGCGAGCACGTGCTGCGCCGCTATCCCAACGGCGAGGAGCGCTGCATCGCCTGCAAGCTGTGCGAGGCGATCTGTCCGGCCCAGGCGATCACCATCGAGGCCGAGCCGCGCGACGACGGCAGCCGCCGGACGACGCGCTACGACATCGATATGACGAAGTGCATTTACTGCGGCTTCTGCCAGGAAGCCTG
>JANQKO010000139.1 GCA_028281075.1 Alphaproteobacteria bacterium
GATCATGGCAGAGCGCGCAGCGATGGCGGCGGGCCAGCGCGGCGCCGCGGCGGAACCGGTCCGGATCGGCGGCGCCGTCGGGGCGCGGCACGCCCGGCAGCGCGCCGACCCAGGCCGCCAGCGCCCGCACGGTGTCGTCGTCGAGGTCGCGCAGGATCTCGTTCATGGCCGCCTGCTTGCGCTGGCCCTGGCGGAAATAGACGAGCTGATAGAGCGCGTAGAGCTCGGGCTGGCCGGCGGGCAATAGGCGCGAAGAGAGCATACTAAATGCCCAGTGGACCCCGGCCTGCGCCGGGGTGACGAATACGCGTGGATCGTGAACAAGTATCCCTCGACATCCCGAGGACGGCAGCGGTGAAGAAACCGCCGATGGCCTACCCAAGCCGTCATGCCGGCGGAGGCCGGCATCCATGGACCTCGCGACCGGCCGCGAACGACGAACCTGGATACGGGCGTGCAAGCCCCCTACCCCTCCCGCTCGTGAAACACGACTTCCAGCCGGTCCGCGCCCTCCGGCACCGCGATCCGCCGGTCGGGGCGCCCGGTATCCGTGCCCGTGGTGTCGAGCGGGGCGTCGCGCATGACCAGGCGCATCACGATCGGCACATGGTCGGACACGTCCCGCGAGAAGCGGGCGACGCCGCGGTCGAGACGCACGATCGCCGCGTCGTCGCCGGCGATCTGGCCCGGCCGCAGATCGTCGCTGATCATGATGTGGTCGATCAGCGACCGGCGGCCGGAACCGACATAGGTCGCCGCGCCCGAACGGGCGTCGTCGGCCGTCATCGCGAACAGGTCGGCCGTGTCGGTGAAATCCGCCAGCACGTCGTTGGTCAGCACCTCGTTGAAGTCGCCGCCCAGGATCACCGGGATCGCCTCGCGCTCGCGGATGTCGGCGATGATCTCGGCCAGGACGCGCGACGCCAGCCGGCGCCGGGCCCGGCTCTGCGGGTCGCCGAAGGCCTTGAAATGCACGACGATCATCATGAACCGCACCGGCGCGGCATTGTCGTCGGACACGACGCAGCGCGCGAACAGCGGAAAGCGCGGAAAGGCCGTGCGGCCGGCCGAGGTCCGCGCCGACAGCGCCGCGCGATGCCGCTCCATGACATCGTCGGCGAGCTGCACGGTGGCCGTGTCGGTGTCGAACAGCACGGCGATGTCCTGCCGGCCGGGCGTGTCCAGCAGCTCGAACGCGACCTCGTCGCCACGGCGGCGCAGCGCGCCCGCGAGCCGCCGCAGCGCCGGCGCCTGCACCTCGACCAGGCCCATGACGTCCATCGACAGGCGGCTGACCACGTCGGCGACCCGGTCGACCCGGGCGTCGGTCACGTCCTGGTTGAAGTGCTCGATGTTCCAGAAGCCGATGTCGGCGAAGTTCGGCGTGCCGGTGAAGTCCGGCACCTCGACCTCGCGCACATCGGGCGCGGCGACGCCGTCCAGGTCGAAGAAGCCGAGCAGCGGCGAGCTGTCGGTGACGGTCGCCAGCAGCTCGGTCAACGCCAGGCTGGATTCGCGGCCCGCGCGCTGCCGCGCCATCAGGTTGGCGACGATCGCCGACAGCCGGATGCCCTCGTTGGTGGCGGCGCCGTTCTGCCGCCAACCGGCGTGATGCAGGGCCACCAGGTCCCAGCGGTCGTTGAACACCGGCGAGCCGGACGAGCCGGGCTCGGTATCGGTGCGGTAATGCACCACCGACTGCTTCAGGCCGATGACCTCGTTGTTGCGAATGGCGATCTGCTTCTGCCGGCCGCGCGGATGCTGCACGATGTTCACGCGCTCCGACGGCGCCACCGTGGCCGGGTTCCGCAAGAGCGGGATCGGCGCGATATCGGCCACCGGCGCGCCATCGCAGGCGACGATGGTGAAGTCGAGCGCCACGTCGGTGACGAAGAAGCGGTCGGGGCGCAAGGTCACGCTGACGGTGTCGCCGCCGTCCTCGAAGCCGAATTCGGCGACGCTGCCGCGCGCCGTCTCCCGGGTCTCGAGGACATGGTTGTTGGTCATGATGAAGCGGCCGTCGGCGACCAGGAAGCCGGTGCCGAAGCCGCCCGGCAGGTTGATGCGGCAGACCGCGGCGGCGCGGGCCGAGCCGTCGTCCAGGAACCGGGCCGGCTGGAAGTCGGCCCCCATATGCACCTTCTCGAAGAAGTCGGAGATGTCCCGCTCCAGCGTCTGGCGGTCCTGGGCGCGCAGCCGTATCGGCCCCCGCGCCGCGCCGAGATGGACGCGCGCGCGCCGGGTGACGATGCGCGACTTGACCGCGTCGTCGATCGCCGGCGACCGGTCGGCGGTCGGCGCCTCGCGGCCGGGACACAGCGGCGCGCCGCCGAGCGACGCCAGGCGGCGCCGTTTCACCAGGTCGTCGATCCGCTCGATGAAGCGCGCGGCCAGCTTCGCGTAGCCCGCGTCCTCGGGATGCAGTTCGTCCCGCCACTCGCCCTCGGCGACGACGCGGCGGCAGTCGACATGGTTGACCACGCCGGCATGCCTGCGCGACAGGTCGATCAGCACGTCGTTGAGACGGTCGACGATGACCCGGACGATATCGCGCTGCAGGTCCGGCTGCACGATACCCAGTGACGCCATCGGCCGGCCCAGCCACTTGCCGTCGCCACGTGGAACCGCATGGTCATAGCCGTGGCAGAGGATATGGACGCCCGGCCGTTCCCGCGCCAGGCGCAGGAACAACTGCTCGAAGGTCGCCGCCAGCCGCCGCAGTTGCGCCTCGAACCTGTCGTTGGGATACGCATCCGGCGTCCGTCCGGCGTCGAACGGGTGCAGATAGCGGGCCAGCCGGCCGCCGCCGAGCAGGTCGTTGCCGCCGCCGCTGATCAGGACCACGTCGGGCGCCTCGCGGCGGGCCGCCTCGAACACCTCGCCGTGCTGCACCATGTCGATGAGCCGATGCCCGGCGCCGCCCAGGCTGCGGACGGCGAACCGCGGCGCGGCGATCACGACGTCGATGATGTCGGTCAGCAGGACCGGATACTGGAACCAGGAATCGCCCTCGGAGACGACGCGGACGAACGCGCCGCCCGAGCGGATGCGCTCGTCGTAGATGCGCCGGCGCTCCTGCCGCGCCAGCCAGTTGAAGACGCCGATGGCGGCATCGCCTGCCAGCCCCTCGTCCTCGACCGTCTCCGGATTGGGCCGGAAGCGTGGCGCGAAGGCATCGGACTGCGCCTGGTCCAGGACCAGGAGGTTCCGTGCCCGCACCTCCGCCTGCGTGGTTTCCGGCCGCGCCAGCAGTTCCAGGAACGCGGCATAGCTCATCTTCTCCGTCATGTTGCCCTCTCCCCGATATCGCGCGTGTCAGACACGCAATAGTCATGTGTGGCTTTCGCTACCTGGAGTAAATCGCAAAATCATGACAAACCGAACACGGGATGCTGATATATGTATTTCTTCCATGAAAACCTGATATCCATGACAGTTCTCGACTTACGAGAATTTCCGGCAGCGGCGCTGCCTTCGCATGTCGGGGCAGTCGGCCGACTGCACACGGGCCGCCGCGCGGTTCCGCGATCGAGGTTGCTCGAAGATCAAATGTTTGGAACATATGTTTGAAAATCGCCACATATCCAATTCCAGCCTCCGTGAACGACGGCGGTGTGCTGGAACGGGCGGCGGCTTGCGGCAAACATCGTGACGACGCCGGACGACGCGCAAGCGGCGGACCTGTCGGGGCTGAGCGTCCTGGTCGCCGACGACAATCTGCATATGCGGCGGGCCATCCGGGTCATGCTCGAGGAACTGAAGGTGCGCGGCATCTGCGAGGTAAACAATGGCGCGGACGCCTTGCAATCGCTCAGCACGTCGTGGTTCGACATCATGCTGGTCGACTGCCGGATGGGACCGGTGGACGGAATCGAACTGACGCGGGCGATCCGGCGAGCAGGCAATCCCGCCTATGCCCGTATCCCGATCGTGATGATTTCCGGCGCGCTCAGCCCGGAACTGATCGCGGCGGCGCGCGACGCCGGCGTGCAGGCCTTTCTGGTCAAGCCGGTGCTGACGCCGATGCTGCGCAAATGCCTGACCGCCGTGCTGGCGCACCCGGACCGGTTCGTGCATATGGGCGGCTAGCGAAAGCGTCCCGATAGTGTCGTCAGCCCTTCGCCACCGCCGTCCGCAGCGCGGCGCCGGCGGCGGTGATGTGGGTCTGCAGGATGCCGGCGGCCCGGTCGGCGGCGGCGACGCGCAGGGCCGCCAGGATCTCGCGGTGCTCGTGCCCGGAGCGCGGCTGCCAGTTCATCCGACGCCAGGCCGCGAACAGGAAGCGGGCGTCGGCGGCGTGCAAGTCGTCGATGGCGGCGAGCAGGCGCGGCATGCCGCAGTCGCGAAGAATGGCCCGGTGGAACCGCCGGTTGGCGGCCTCCCAGACGCGGATATCGTCGGAGGCCCCGGCGTCGTCGATGGCCTGCTGCGCGGCCGCCAGGCTGTCGGGCGTCAGGTTCGGCGCGGCGTGGCGGAGCGCCAGCGTCTCCAGCGCCGCCCGCATTTCGGTGACCTCGAGGATGACGGCGGCGTCGAGCGGCGGCACCCGGACACCCCGGCGCGGTTCCCGCACCACCAGGCCCCGCGCCTCGAGCCGGCGGAAGGCCTCGCGCACCGGCACGTGGCTGGCGCCGAATTCCTCGGCGATCCGGTCCTGGCGCAGCGGCGTGTCGGGCGCGACCTCGCCGGCGACGATGCGGTCGGCGAGCGTCTCGGCGATCCGGCCGGCGATGGAATGGTCCCGCATGGCGTCAGGGTCTTGCATATCGGTCCGGGAATCAATATCCATAGATTATAGATAATCTATTATCAGGAGACCGATATGCCGTCACGCCCCCGTCCCCGGCGCCTGGACCATATCGCCGGCATCGGCGTCGACCGCATGGGCGCGGTGGCCGACGCCGCCGACCGGGATTTCCTGCGGCTGGAAAACCTGGATGTGAACATCCCGCCCGATCCGGCGGCCGTGGCGCGGACCGTGCGGGCCGCCGGCAACGACGACGACAACAGCTACCTGCCCTTCGTCGGCCAGAACCGGCTGCGCGACGCGGCGGCGGCGCATGTGACGAATTTATCGGGCGTTAACTATGACGGCGCGCGGAACTGTGTGATTTCGGCCGGCGGCCTGTCGGGCATCCTGAACGTGTTGCTGGCGACGGTCGAGGTCGGCGACGAGGTGATCGTCACCGACCCGACCTATGCCGGGCTGCTGAACCGCGTGCGGCTGGCCGGCGGCGTGCCGGCCCAGGTCCCGTTCAGGTTCACACCCGGCGCGCCCTGGACGCTCGACCGCGCGGCCCTGCGCGCGGCCGTCGGGCCGAAGACCACGGCCATGCTGCTGATGTCGCCGTCGATGCCGACGGGCGGCTATCTCGATCGCGGCGACTGGGACCTGGTGGCCGCGCTCTGCGTCGAGCACGACCTGCTGCTGATCCTCGACACGGCCATGGAGCGGCTGCTGTTCGACGACCGGCCGGTAATCCACCCGGCGGCGCTGCCCGGCATGGCCGGGCGCACGATCACCGTCGGCAGCTCGGCCAAGGAGCTGCGCATGATCGGCTGGCGGGTCGGCTGGATCGTCGCGCCCGAGGCTTACCTGCCGGACCTGACCGCGGTGTCGCTCGCCAATGTCGTGGTGCCCGTCGGCATCGCGCAAGCCGCGGCGGCGATTGCCCTCGAACGCTCGGACGAGACCTTGCCGGCCTATGTCGCCGAGCTTGAACGGCGGCGCGACGTGATCCTGGACCAGCTCGACGGCCTGCCGGTCGGCGTGCCGGCGGGCGGCTGGTCACTGCTGCTGCGCACGGAAGATGCCGGCCTGACCGGCGCCGGGATGTCGGAACGGCTGCTGGCCGAGGGCGTGGCGGCGACGGCCATGACCGGCTGGGGCGCGGCAAACGGCGCCCAGTATATCCGCTTCGTCTTCGCCA
>JANQKO010000230.1 GCA_028281075.1 Alphaproteobacteria bacterium
GATCGGCTGCTTGATGCCGAGATTGACGCACTTGTAGCCGTTGTTGGTGAGGATGATGTCGACCAGGTTCTTGCCGATGTCGTGCACGTCGCCCTTCACCGTGGCCAGCACGATGATGCCTTTTTCCTGGCCCTCGACCCGGTCCATGTGCGGTTCCAGATAGGCGACGGCGGCCTTCATGGTCTCGGCCGACTGCAGCACGAACGGCAACTGCATCTTGCCGGCGCCGAACAGCTCGCCGACGACCTTCATGCCGTCCAGCAGGAAGGTGTTGATGATGTCGAGCGGCGGATGCATCTGCATGGCCTCGTCGAGATCGACCTCCAGATCCTGCCGGTCGCCATCGATGATGCGCAGCTTCAGACGTTCATCGACGGTCTCGGGCCGGACCTTCTCGGTCTTCGCCGCGGTCCGGTCCTGGAACAGCTCGATAAAGGCGTGCAGCGGGTCGTAGCCGTCGGACCGGCGGTCGAAGATCAGATCCTCGGCGATCCGCACTTCGTCTTCAGGGATCGTGTGCAGCGGCATGATCTTGCTGACATGCAGGATCGCGCCGGTCATGCCGCGCTTCAGGGCATGGTCGAGGAAGACCGAGTTCAGCACGTGCCGCGCCGCCGCGTTCAGGCCGAAGGAGATGTTCGACAGGCCGAGGATGATCTGACAGTCCGGCAGCTCCTCGGCGATGCGTTCGATGGCGTCGAGCGTGTTCAGGCCGAGCTTGCGGTCGTCGTCGTTGCCGGTGCAGATGGTGAAGGTCAGCGGATCGAACAGCAGGTCCTGCGGCGGCAGGCCGTGCCTGTTGACGGCGAAGTCGTAGAGCCGTTTCGCGATGCGCAGCTTGCCCTCGACGTCCTTGGCCATGCCGTCTTCGTCGATGGTCAGCGCGATGACGCCGGCGCCGAACTTGCGCGCCAGCTCCAGGCGCTTCGCCGGCGGCTCCTCGCCGTCCTCGAAGTTGATCGAGTTGATGATCGGCTTGCCGCCATAGAGCTTCATGGCGGCTTCCAGCACCGGGTATTCGGTCGAGTCGATGACCAGCGGCGCGTTCGCCGCGCCGCGCAGCCGGCCGACCACGGCCGTCATGTCGGCGATTTCGTCGCGGCCGACATAGGCGGTGCAGACGTCGAGCGTATGGCTGCCTTCCCTGACCTGGTCGCGGCCGATGGCGACGCAGCCTTCCCAGTCCTCGACCGCCTGCAGCTCGCGGAACTTCTTCGAGCCGTTGGCGTTGCAGCGCTCGCCGATCGACAGGTAGGCGTTCTCCTGCCGGTAGGGCACGTGGCCATAGAGCGAGGCCACGCCGGGCAGCCAATGCTGCGTGCGCCGGACCGGCGCCGGCCGGTCGCCGCCGCCGACCCGCCGCAGCATTTCGTCCAGCGCGACGATATGGGCGTTGGTGGTGCCGCAGCAGCCGCCGATGAGATTGACGCCGTCCTCGCGGACAAACCGTTCCAGCCATTTCGCCAGCTCGTCCGGCGTCAGCGGATAGCTCGGCTGGCCGTCGACGAGTTCCGGCAGGCCGGCGTTCGGCATGACCGAGGTGACGCCGGGCCAGTTCTCGCTGACCCATTTCACGTGCTCGGCCATCTCCTGCGGGCCGGTGGCGCAGTTCAGGCCCAGGCTGTCGACGTCCA
>JANQKO010000253.1 GCA_028281075.1 Alphaproteobacteria bacterium
AGGTGAACGCCACCGGCGTCGCCACCCGGCACGCCATGGAGACCGCGCGCGGCGAGATCGACCTGTTCATGACCGCGCCGATCATCCAGATCTTCATGCGGAAGCAGCAGGCCATGTTCAAGAAGGTCGACGCGGCGCCCGAGCTGGCCACCAGGCTGCGCTCGATCCTGATGTTCCCGATCGGCCTCTACCACGTGACCGTCTATGCCGATTCCGGCATCGAGACGCTGGAAGACATCAAGGGCCGGAAGGTCTTTCTCGGCCCGCCGGGCGGCGCGGCGCTGCGCGTGGCGACGCAGTTGGTCAAGGGCGCGACGGGCTACGAGCCGGGCAAGGACTTCGAGTCGGTCAAGCTCGGCTGGGACGCGGCCGGCGCCGCCTTCCAGGACCGCCGCATCGACGTCTATATCAACCCGACCAACCCGCCGAGCCCGGTGATCCAGCAGGTGGCGCTGACCAACGAGATCCGCTTCCTGTCGCTGTCGGAGGCGGCGCTCGCCAGCGAGCCGGTGCGGAAGCTGATCGAGCGGCCCGGCGGCCTGCTGGGCGAGATCCCGGCCGGAATCTACGGCAGGAACCAGGTCAATGACGGTCCGGCCGTGACCATCGGCGCCATCGTCGGCATCGCCACCCGCGCCGACATGCCCGACGACGTCATCTACGACATGACCAGGGCGTTCTGGGAGGGGGCCGGGGAGATGCGGGACGGCGCGCCCTGGCTGCGCGAGATCGCGCTCGACAAGGCGCTGGACGAGGCCAATATCCCGCTGCATCCCGGCGCGCTCCGCTATTACCGCGAGGCCGGCCTGACGGTGCCCGACCGGCTGGTGGCGAAGTAGCGCGTCCGACATTCCAAGGCGAGGAGCTGGCCGATGGCCCCTGTCCGCAACGTCCTGTTCATCATGTGCGACCAGTTGCGCTTCGACTACCTGTCGTGCATGGGCCATCCGCATCTCGAGACGCCGAACATCGACCGGCTGGCGGCGAAGGGCGTGGTCTTTCCCAACGCCTTCTGCCAGTCGGCGGTGTGCGGCCCCTCGCGCATGTCGTTCTATACCGGCCGCTATGTCTCCAGCCATGGCGCCACCTGGAACGCGGTGCCGCTGCCGGTCGGCGAGCCGACGCTCGGCGAATACCTGCGCGCGGCGGGGCTGCGGGTGGCGCTCGCCGGCAAGACCCACGCGCTGCCCGACGCCGACGGCATGGCCCGCCTCGGCATCGACCCGGCCGGCGAGGCCGGCCGGCTGCTGGCAAATGCCGGTTTCGAGCCCTATGACCGCCACGAGGGCCACGTCGCGCCGCCGCCCGACAGCCCCTACAACCGCTATCTGCGCGAACAGGGCTATAGCGACGGCGAGAATCCGTGGGAGGACTATGCCAACGCCGCCGACACCGATGCCGGCCGGGTCAGCGGCTGGTGGATGCGGAACGCCCATCTGCCGGCCCGGGTCGCGGCCGCGCATTCCGAGACCGCCTACATGACCGACCGGGCCATGCGGTTCATCGAGGCCCAGGGCACGGCGCCGTGGCTGCTGCACTTGAGCTTCATCAAGCCGCACTGGCCCTATCTCGCGCCGGCGCCCTACAACGACATGTACGGGCCCAACCAGTGCCGGCCATTGAACCGCCGCGACGACGAGAAGGCGCGCGCGCATCCCGTCCTGCGCGCCTATTACGACCATGACGAATGCCGCAGCTTCGCCCGCGACGAGGTGCTGGACCGGGTCCGGCCGGTCTATATGGGGCTGGTCCGGGAAATCGACGACAATCTCGGCCGGCTGTTCGCTTTTCTCGAACGGGCCGGGCGGATGGACGACACGCTGATCGCCTTCACCTCGGACCATGGCGACTTCCTGGGCGATCACTGGCTGGGCGAGAAGGAGATCATGTTCGAGGAAGCCGTGCGCATCCCGATGATCGTCTACGATCCGGACCCGGCGGCGGACGCCACGCGCGGGACGCACGACCCGCGGCTGGTCGAGGGCATCGATCTGGTGCCGACCTTCCTCGACTGGGTGGGCGCGCCGCCGCGGGCGCATCTGATCGAGGGCCGGTCGCTGCTGGCGGCGACGCGCGCCACGGATGGCGATGCCTGGCGTGACGCCGTGGTCTGCGAGCTCGACTACGCTTTCCGCGCGGCACGGCGCCGGCTCGGCCGCGGCCCGCGCGGCTGCCGCGCCTGGATGCTGCGCACGGACGCCTGGAAATACATCCGCTGGGACGGCTTTCCCGACCAGCTTTTCGACCTGCGGAACGATCCCGGCGAGTTCGAGGACCTCGGCGCCGACCCTGGCCACGAGCCGGTCCGCAGCGAGCTGCGGCTACGGTTGCTGGACTGGCACCAGGGCTTGAAACGCCGTCCCGCCATGCCCGACGACGCGGTCGAGCCGCGGACAAACTCGCACCGCCGGCGCGGCATCCATATCGGCATCTGGGACCCGGACTCGCCGCACCCCTGACCGGGTGGGAGGTTCCGATGTCGTTTAGCCGGCTTTCTGGATAAATTCCGACAAAACTTAGCTTGTTCCGAATTTATCCCGGATCCGAGGAAGATTCCGGAATTTATCAGTCTCGGGAAAACACGATCACCGCGGCATCGTATCGCCGGCGCTCGGCCTCGCTCAGGAAGGCGGCGGCGGCCGAGCGGATCTGCCCGGTGTCGGGGAAGCCCTGCGCGCAGGCGGCGACGCTCCAGCGATAGGCCAGTCCGTGGGACTGCGCCGTCCCGACGCCCAGGAAATAGCAGCGCGCCAGCCAGTATTGCGCCCGCGCATGGCCCAGGCCGGCCGCGCGGCGGATCCACTTGAACGCGGTCCGGTGATCGCGGTCCTTGCCGCTGGCGTATTGCAGTCCCAGGTCGAACTGCGCCGGCGCGTGGTTGAACTGGGCCGCCAGGCGCAGCCAGTCGATGGCGGCCGCGCGGTCGCCCGCGATCAGCAGCGCCATGCCGCGCGCATACATGGCGTCGGCGTCGATTTCGGGGCTTGCGGCGCGCGCGTGCCCGGTGATTGCAGGGGCTGACAACATTTTTTGGGTGACCTCCATGCGACGCCCGATCTTCTCGATGGCTCTTTCGCGGCGGTGGCGCGTCGCGTCTCCCGGAGGTAAGCAGGCAAAAATCCCGCACAAGTGACGACGATCACACCCCCCGACATGGAAATCACACCCTCGACATGGAACCGGTGTCCGGGCCGCGACAACCTTGTGTCCAGTCCTTGCCGGACCGGCGAAACGCTTCACTTAAGTTTTATGAAAGATATTTAGTTTGGAGTTTCGGTCGCGGTGGACTGCGGGGGGTCTCACCCGGTCGACTTGGGCGTTCGTTCGGGTCCGGGGCGTTGAGAAGGCGATTACCCTTGGAAAACCAGGAGTCCTGTGGTTACAGTCGGTTACGCGGTCCGGTGCCCATCGGGCCGCGCTCGACTGACCCTGGTATTCTGTCCGCCGATCCATCCGATACAGCCTCATGACGGACCTCTATGTCATCGGGGGGCGCGCGAAACCTAACCGGCGCAACCTGGAAGAGTGGCACGGTTACGAAAGCGGCCTGATCCTTCGCTTGAATTCGGAGACCGGGGCCGGCGAATGCGTGGCCGAGTATGTCTCGCCGCCGGAAACCTGCCCCGACGATCAGCCGTCGATCACCTTCAAGGCCGGCACGCTGTCGGGCGACCGCCTGCATGTCTGCACCCAGACCGAGGTGCTGACCTACCGCCTGCGGGACTTCCGGCGGCAGAACCATATCTCGCTGCCGATCTTCAACGACGTGCATCACGTCCTGCCGACCGACGACGATGGCTATCTCGTCGCCGTGACGGGGCTGGACATGGTGGCCGAGCTCGGCCCCGACGGCGCGGTCCGGCGCGAATGGGGCGTGCTCGGCAACGATACCTGGGAACGCTTCTCGCGCGAAATCGACTATCGCAAGGTGCCGACCACCAAGCCGCACCGATCGCATCCGAACTTCGTCTTTCGCACCGGCAGCGACATCTGGGTCACCCGCCATTTCCAGCGTGACGCCATCTGCCTGACGAATCCCGACCGGCGTATCGATATCGGCGTCGGCGGCCCGCATGACGGGCTGGTGGTCGGCGACCGGGTCTATTTCACCACCGTCGACGGCGCCGTCGTCCGCGCCGACGTGAATACCGGCGCCGTCGAAAAGCTCCTGTCCGCGAACGACATCGTTCGCACCGAGCAGCCGCTGGGCTGGTGCCGCGGCATTCAGGTGCTGGACGAGCGGCACGTGCTGGTCGGCTTCTCCCGCATCCGGCAGACCCGGTTCCGCGACAACGTCCAATGGGTGAAGGACCGGCTGAAATCGCTGGCCCGCTACGGCCAGAGCCACCTCACCAAGCCGACCCGGATCTCCTGCTTCGACATCGAGCGCAAGGCGCTCTGCTGGGACTTCAATCTCGAGGACTTCGGCATGAACGCCGTGTTCTCGATTCACTCGGCCGACACGGCGGTGTCGCACTGAGAACCTGAATCGAAACTCAGCGTTTGATTTCAATCCGTTAACCACCCGTTTTGGTAACCGGGGCAAAAGTCCGGGCAGTTTATCGTTTATCCCGGATCACGGTCATGCCGGTCCGCGCGGCCGCGAAGAAAACGCCGAAGGCTCGCCCCCCATTGTCATGCCGGCGGCGGCCGGCATCCATGGGCCTGGCCATCCGTCGAACGACAACGTCTTCGGGTTCCCGGCACCGGCAACGGTCTCCCGCCAAGGTCAAACCGGCGGCGCCTGCCCGGGCGCAGGCCGGAGCGCGACTATCCATAGGCACCCGACCGCAGGCGCGGCGTTTACCGGCGAAGCCCATGGATGCCGGCCTTCGCCGGCATGACAACGGGGGGGCAGGCCTTCGGCGCTCGAGGTTTCACCACAAAGACGCCAAGACACCAAGATCAGGCGTCGCGGTCATCGGACGTTCGGCGTGACCTTGGTGTCTTGGCGACTTGGCGGTGAAACCTGGTTTGTCAATGCGCCATCAACCAGCGCCTCTGTCGGCGAACGGGCTGCCTGACGTTGCGTTTCGCGGCGCATGCCAAGATCCACCACGAGGATGCAAGGTCACATCACCGGGCTTGACTAGGTGATCCAGAACCGAGGCCGGGGCAAGTGCTGCCTGGATTGCCGGATCAAGTCCGGCAATGACCAGGTGGGGTGGCTGGTCGCCAAACATCGATCTCATGGGCGCCTTTTCGGGTTGGGCTCTGAGAGTCCGTTTGAAAGCGGGCCGACAGGCCCATTTCCAAACACCACCCGGCCGCTCAGCCCGCCAGCTCCTTCAGGATCTTCTCGCGGTCCGCGTCCAGGTCCGGCGCCGTGTCGCGCCTGTCGGGATCGGCATAGCCCGAGACCTTGATCGGATTGCCGGCGACCTTCAGCTTGCCGGCCGTGGGGTCGTCGACGTCGACGATCATGTTGCGCGGGCCGGCCTGCGGATGGGCCATGACCTGGGCGACGTCGTTGATGGCGCTCGCCGGCACGCCGGCCGCGTCGAACACGGTCAGCCAGTCCGCCGTGTCCTTCGTCTTCAGCACGGCTTCGATTTCCGCCTCCAGCGCGGCGGCGTTCCGGTTGCGCAGGTCGTTGGTCGCGTAGTCCGGGTCCTCGGCCAGGTCCGGGCGGTCCAGCACCTGGCACATCTGCCGATAGAGGTTGTCGTTGCCGGCGGCGATGATCAGGTAATTGTCCCGGGTCGAGAACACCTGGAACGGCGTGATCGAGGGATGCTTGGCGCCCAGCGGCCCGGGGATCTGGCCGGTCGCCGAGTAGCGCACGATGGCGTTCTCGACCAGGCTCATCTGGCAGTCCAGCATGCCGATGTCGATCTTGCGGGCTTCGCCGGTCATGGCCCGGTCGTAGAGCGCCGCGTTGACGCCGATCGCCGTGAACAGGCCGGCGGCGATATCGCCGATCGACATGCCGACCCGCGTCGGCGGCGCGTCCGGCTGGCCGGTGATGCTCATGATCCCGCCCATGGCCTGCACCACCATGTCGTAGGACGGCCGCTGCGCGTGCGGGCCGGTATGGCCGTAGCCCGACGCCGCGGCATAGATCAGCCGCGGATAGCGTTCGTGCAAGGTCTCCCAGCCATAGCCCAGCTTCTCCATGGTGCCGGGCCGGAAGTTCTCGACGATGACGTCGGCCGTCTGCAGGAGCTGCTCGAACACCGCCCGACCGCCGTCCTCCTTCAGGTTCAGCGCGATGCTCTCCTTGCCGCGGTTGATCGAGATGAAATAGGCCGACTTGCCGTTGACGAACGGGCCGTAATGCCGGGCGTCGTCGCCGCGGCCGGGCGTCTCCACCTTGATCACGCGGGCGCCGAGCTCGGCCAGTTGCAGCGTGCAGTAGGGGCCCGCCAGCACGCGGGTCAGGTCGATCACGGTGATGCCGCTGAGCGGCCCAGGCTGGGTCATGACAAAGCTACCGTCGTTGGGGATGAAACCGGGTGCCGCGCCTATTCGGCGGCCTTGCCGGACCGGGCGGCGAAGGGACGATATTAGCGCCGCTGCATGGCGGCCTCAAACCCGTTAGACTGATGGCCAGGCCACCAGCGCGCCGGAGGGGAGCCGCTATGCAAGTCACGGCCATCGAGACGATCCGTCTCGACGAGTTTCCGAATCTGCTCTGGGTGCACGTGCATACCGACCAGGGCCTGGTCGGCCTGGGCGAGATCTTCTACGGCACGGCCTCGGCCGAGGCCCATATCCACGGCTTCGTCGCGCCCTATCTCCTGGGCAAGGACCCGCTGCAGATCGACCGGCATGCCAAGGGCCTGACCGGCTATCTCGGCTTTTCCAGCTCGGGCGCCGAGACGCGCGGCAATTCCGGCGTCGACATCGCGCTCTGGGACATCTGGGGCCAGGCGACGAACCAGCCGGTCTACCAGCTTCTGGGCGGCGCCAGCCGTGACGCCATCCGGGTCTACAACACGTGCGCCGGCTACAGATACGTGCGCGCCCGCAAGGACCAGGGCACCGACAATTTCGGCCTGCCGGACGGCCGGCCGGAAGGCCCCTACGAAGACCTCGACGCCTTCCTGAACCGGGCCGACGAGCTGGCGCTCAGCCTGCTCGAAATGGGCATCACCGGCATGAAGATCTGGCCGTTCGACTATGCCGCCGAGGCCTCGGGCGGCATGTACATTTCCGGCCCCGACCTCGACAGGGCGCTCGAGCCCTTCGGCAGGATCCGCGATGCCGTCGGCAACCGGATGGACATCATGGTCGAGCTGCATTCCATGTGGAACCTGACGGCGGCGAAACGCATCGCCGCGGCGCTCGAGCCCTATGACCCGTTCTGGTACGAGGACCCGATCAAGATGGACAGCCTCGGCAGCCTCGCCGAGTTCGCGGCCGCGACCCGGGTGCCGGTGACCGCGTCCGAGACCATCGCCGGGCGCGGCCAGTTCCGCCAGCTCCTGGAGCTCAACGCCGCCGGCGTCATCATGCTGGACCTGGCCTGGGTCGGCGGCCTGTCGGAAGCGCGCAAGATCGGCGCCATGGCGGAAGCCTGGCACCTGCCGGTGGCGCCGCACGACTGCACCGGCCCGGTGCTGCTGACGGCCTCGGTGCACCTGTCGCTGAACGCGCCCAACGCGCTGATCCAGGAGATGGTGCGATCCTTCTATTACGGCTGGTACCAGGATCTGGTGACGGCCCTGCCGCCGGTCGAGAACGGCATGATCCGGGCGCCCGACGGCCCCGGCCTCGGCACGCGGCTGCAGCCCGACGTGCTGAGACGGGCCGACTGCCACATCCGCCGCAGCGATCTGGACGGATAGATGACGAAGCTGGAGCTCGACGTGATCGGCGTGGTGCGCGGCGGCCGCAGCGAGCCGGTCCACGACAATTGGGGCAGCGTGCGCGCGGTGATCGAGCTCGACAAGGCGAAGGTCCGGCCGCGCGCGCTCGCCGGCCTCGACGCGTTCAGCCATGTCGAGGTGATCTATCAGTTCCACCGCGTGCCGCTCGGCACCGTGGTCCAGGGCAGCCGGCGTCCGCGCGACCGGACCGACCTGCCGGATGTCGGCATCTATGCCCAGCGCGGCCGCAACCGGCCGAACCGGCTCGGCGTCACGGTCTGCAACCTGATCGCCATCGACGGCCTGTCGATCGTGGTCGAGGGGCTCGATGCCATCGACGACACGCCGGTGCTCGACATCAAGCCCTACATCTCCGGCTTCGCGCCGCGCGGCGAGGTCCGCGAGCCGGCCTGGGCCAAGGAAGTCATGGGCCGCTACTGGTAGCCGGCTCCGTCAGGCTGCCGGGCGAGCTTGTATCCGCCCGTGAAGGGCGTGCTCGATGACGTAACGCGGAATGCGTTATTGCCGGGCTTGACCCGGCAATCCAGGTGCATTCGCCAATGGCCCGCCGATCTTCTTCCAGGCATCGATGCCGCCCTTGATATGGCAGGCGCCGGTCAGGCCGGCGGCCTGGGCCGCTTCCACGGCCATGGCCGAGCGTTCGCCGAAGGCGCAGTAGAACACCAGGCGCTTGCCGGTCGCGGTCGCCAGCTCGTGCAGCAGGCCGCCCGACGCGACATTCTCGTCGAGGTCGGGGTAGGGGGCGTGCACCGAGCCCGGGATCTCGCCGTGGCGCGCGCGCTCGGCCCGGTCGCGCAGGTCGACGATGAGCGCGTCCCGGGCGCCGACCAGTGTCCGGGCGTCGTCGCAGGTCAGTGACCAGCCGCGCGCCTCGATCTCGTCCTGCGACAGGCCGACCTTCAGGTTCGCCGGCACCGCGACGTCCATCATCTTCGGGTTGGCGAGGTTCAGGTTGGCCATGATCTCGACATACTGGTCCACCGAGTCGACTTGCAGGCGCGGGTTGCAGGCGCGCTCCTCGGCGATGGTGCTGACCATGTCGCCCTTATAGTCGTGCGCCGGATAGACCAGAGTCTCGTCCGGCAGCGTCAGCAGCTTGCCGAAGATCGACGCGTACTGTTCGCGGGCGCTGCCGTTCTGGAAGTCGGTGCGGCCGGTGCCGCGGATCAGCAGCGTGTCGCCGGTGAACACCCGGTCTCCCATCAGGAACGAATAGGAATCGTCCGTGTGGCCGGGCGTGTACAACGCGTCCAGGCACAGCCCCTCGATCTCGATCCGGTCGCCGTCGCCGACCCGCATCGAGACCACGTCGACGCCGCTCTGCTCGCCCATCACGGTGATGCATCTGGTGCGGTCGCGCAGCGCGCCGAGGCCGGTGATATGGTCGGCGTGCACGTGCGTGTCGACCGCCTTCACCAGCTTCAGGTCGAGCTCGTCCAGCAGCCGGATATAGCGCTCCACCTTCTCCAGCACCGGATCGACGATCAGCGCCTCGCCGCCGCGGCGGCTGGCGATCAGGTAGGTATAGGTGCTGGAGACACTGTCGAACATTTGTCGAAAGATCATCGACATCCTCCCAGCCGGTCCCGTCGACAGGGTGCGCAAACGCCGCCGACTTTACAAGCCGGCCGTTGCCCGCGCGGTGACGTGAATCACGACGGCCGGCGGCTCAATGCCCGTTCGGCAGATGGGCGAGCCAGCTTGCCGGCACCGCGCCGTCGAGGCCGGCCAGCGCCAGCACCTCTTCGACCAGCGTGCGCACGCTGCGGTCGCGCTCGCTGTCGATGCTGACGGTGACCGTCATGCCGGCGCGCAGCGGCGGCAGGTCCGGGTTCTCGGCGATGGCCAGCCGCACCGGCAGGCGCTGCACCACCTTGACCCAGTTGCCGGTGGCGTTCTGCGGCGGCAGCAGGGCGAACTCGGCGCCGGTCGCCGGGCTGATGCTCTCGACCGTCGCCATGAAGGTGAGGTCCGGATAGGCATCGGCTACCAGCGTCGCCCCCTGGCCCACATGCAGGTGCGTGAGCTGGGTTTCCTTCAGGTTGGCCTCGACCCAGGTCTCGCTGCTCTGGATCAGCGAGAACACCGGCTCGCCCTCCTCGACATATTCGCCGAGCTGCAGGTTGATGTTGCTGACCACGCCGTCGGCCGGCGCCACGATCTGCGTGCGGTCGAAGTCGAGCTGCGCCCGGTCGAGCTCGGCCAGCACGCTCAGATACTTCGGGTGCCGCTCGACCGGGGTTTCGGCGTCGCCGCCCAGCCTGGCCAGCACGGTCTGGTTTTCCTGCCGCTGGGTGTCGAGCTCGCGGCGGGCCATTTCCAGCTCGTGTTCGGCCTCGTCGCGCTTCACCGCCGTCGACACGCCGCGCGCCGTCAGCCGCTCCTGCCGGTCGAACTCGTTCTGCATGTAGCGCACCATTTCCTGCATCTGGCCGGTCTCCTGCCGGCCGCTCAGATACTCGGCGCGCATGGCGTTGATTTCCGAGACCACCGCGTCCAGCCGGGCGCGCACGCCCTGGACCTCGATCTCGAAGGGGCGCGGGTCCAGCCGGAACAGCACCTGGCCGGCGTTGACGGTGTCGTTTTCCTTGACATTGACCTCGATCACCCGGCCGTCGACGTCGGCGCTGATGGCGACGACGTGGCTCTTCACATAGGCATTCTCTGTGGTGATGAAGCGCGTGCTCTGGCCCCAGTAGATGGCGCCGTAGATCAGCGCCGCCAGCGGCAGCAGGATCATCAGCTTGACGCGCAGCGCCCCGCGCAGGATGGCGCGGCCGCGCCGGCGCGGCACGCGCGCCAGCTCGGTGACGACCGGTTCAGGCGGCGTCTCTTCGACCGGCGCGTCCTCGACCGGCTCGATCTTCGGCCGGTCGTCGGGATCCTCGCGGCGGGCCGGCTGGCTCATGCCCCGTCTCCCGTAAGCTTCAGGTGCCGGCCGTTCTCGCCGTTGACGCGCAGCAGGTTGTGCTTGATCTTCAGCAGCAGCTCGATCAGCTGCTCCTGGTCCGCCGCCGACAGGCCGTCCAGCGAGTCGGCCCGGGTCTCGGCCGCGACCGCGCGCATGGTCTGCATCAGCGGCTCGACCTCGCCGGTCAGGAACACCCGCTTGATCCGGCGGTCGCTGTCATCGGCCCGCCGCTCGACCCAGCCCTTCTGCGCCAGGCGGTCGAGCAGGCGGCCGAGCGAGGCGCGCTCGATGTCCAGCAGGCCGGACAGCTCGGTCTGGCTGATGCCCTCGTTGAAGTAGATGTGCGTCAGCACCCACCACTGCGACCGGGTCAGGCCGAGCTCGGCCATGCGGCGGTCATAGTTCACCCGCATCAGCCGGGCGGCGTCGTTCAGCAGGAAGCCGATATTGCGTTCCGCGCTTTCGCGGCGCTCGGGCGCGTCTGGTCGCGATTTCAGCATGGCCATCAGGGTTAGTTGTCTAGCATACAATAAGCAAGATTAATGAATGCTTGACAACCGGCGACCAGCCGGGCCCGGTGGTTACCTGGCGGTGAATTCGTAGGCGCCGATGTCGATCGGCCCGGCTCGTGGCCGGTCGCGGCGTCCCGCCGGATGCCGGTACTCGCCGGCCGGGACCAGCGCCACGTCGCCATCCCGTCCCAGGTCGACGCCGGCGTCGATCGCCGGCGCGCCCGGCCGCAGCCGGAAATCCAGGCCGGCCCGGTCGACCAGGACGTCCGGCCGGCCGGCCAGGTTGTGCGACGCGGTTGCCCGGCCGTCGACCACCTGCAGCGCGCCGATCAGCAGGTTGTTGTGGATGGTGGCGGTGATCGGGCTCTGGTTCAGGACGAACTTGCCGCCCGCCCGCCGGTCGCTGATCACCGTGTTGCTGGCGATGTGAACCCGCGCGCCGGGATGCCGCACCTTGGCGCCGACATAGATCAGCGACGAGTTCTGCGTCGCGTTGCTCTGCTGCAGCACGTTGCCCACGACATAGGCGACGCGGGCGTTCGACAGGTCGATCGCGTAGCTCGAATTGCCGGCGTCGCCGTCCATGAACAGGTTGTTGACGATGATGTTCTCGCGCGCCCGGGTCTTCAGTTGGTGGCCGACCCTGGCGTGATGGGCGTAGTTGTACCGGAACACCAGGCGCTTGACCCGGTTGATGTAGAGGCCGTGCGAGCGCCCGTCGCCATGGCCGTTGCGGGCGAATTCCGTATGCTCGATGACGATCGTGCTGTCCTCGCGGCCGACCGCCAGGATGCCGTTCTCGTTGTCGCGGAAGACCGCGTGCCGCACCGTCAGGTTCGGCCCCTGCGCCCGGATTCCGGCGCCGTTGCGGTCGCGCACCTTGGCGTTGGCGAAGGCGATGTTCTCGATGGTGATGTTGGCGCCGTCCGTGACCCAGATCGCCTTGCGCTGCGCCGAGCGGCCGCCGGCGTCCAGCAGGGGACGGCCGCCGACGCCGCGAATGGTGATGTTGCTGGCCTTCCAGACCGCGACGTCGCCGAAGTATTCCGTGGCGTCGATCTCGATGACATCGCCGTCGCGCGCCCGGGCGGCGGCCTGGCTCGGCGTCTGCAGCGGCCGTCCGGGCCCGACCTTGAGCACGCGCGGCCCGCCGTCGGCGTCCGGCGCCGGTGCCGCCCGCTTCGTCGCGCGCGGCTTCACCTTGTCGTCGTCCAGGACCCGGTCGCGGTCTCCCTCCAGGAATTCCGGCCGGAACTCCGACGCCGGCGGCAGGCCGACCTCGGGCCGGTAGAGCCGGCCGTCGACGCGGATCTCGTCGATGTCCTTCTCGCGCAGCGGCAAGCTGAATTCCCGGCCGTCCTTCAGGCGCACCGTCACGTCGGCCAGTGCCGGACCGGGCGGTGGCCAGAGGCTGGCCCCGATGCCCGCGATCAGGCCGAGGATCGGAACGATGGCGCGCATGCCGGCATCTTAGGGCGGCATCGAACCGGGCGTCCATGGCCGTCTGCGCCGTCCCGGACGCCCGGTGGTCAGGAACCGATCGGACTGTCGCCGATCTCGGTCGAGACCGGCCGGTCGAAGACCAGTTCGGCGATGGTCCGGGCGATGGCGGGCGCCAGGATGACGCCGGGATGGGCGACGGCGACGAAAAGGTTGGGAACCGCCGCCAGCCGGCCGACCAGCGGCCGGCCGCCGGTCGTCGCCGGCCGCCGGCCGATCTCCACCGCCCGCACGCGGGCGTTCCGGACCCCGGGCAGCAGGCGGGCGATGGCGGCCAGCTTGCGTTCGCCGAGTTTCCGCCTGGCCGCCGCGCCGGAATCCGCCGGCGGGCCGCTGGCGACCAGCAGGCATTTGTCGCCGCGCGCGCGGACTTCCAGTTCCGGGCCGCTCAGGATGCATCCCGGCGGCGCGGTCTCGGCGCTGATCGTGATCAGGGCGGCCGGCGACGCCGTTATCCCGAGCGTCGGCGCGATATCCGACAGCAGTGCCTGGCTGTCCGTGCCGGCCGCGACGACGGCGATGTCGGTCGCGATCGGTTTGCCGGCGACCCGAACGCCCGTGACCCGGCCGGCCGTGGTCTCCAGCGCCTCGACCGCTTGGCCCAGGACCGTTTCGAGCCCGTTCTCGACCGCGCAACCCACGAGCCGTTCGCAGGCCGCGTCCGGATTTAGGGCGAAATCGTCCGGCGAATAGGCCGCCCGTTCGGGCGGTACCGCCAGCGGGGGCGCCAGCCGGGCGAACGCGGTCCGGTCGACCAGCCGGGTCGGGCTGCCCATGGCCGCGTGACGCGCCACCATGCGCTCGGTCTCCACGGCCGACGATGACCACACCAGGGAGCCCCGCGGCGGATCGTGGAGCCGCCCGCCGAGATCCCGGTTGAGGCGCGCATGATGCGCGAAGGCCGCCCGCCGGTGCCGGTACATCCCGGGCTCGGCCGTGGGGTCGGTGGTGACGTAGTTGACCCAGCCGAACGAGCGGCCGGTGACGCCGCGACCGGGCGCCTGCCGCGCGTCGATCAGCCGGACCCGGGCGGCGGTCCGGCTCAGCGCATGGGCGATCGCCGCGCCGACGATGCCGGCGCCAATCACCGTCACGGTCGGTGCTGCCACGTCGAACGCCGCCTTTGGTTGTCGCGTTCCCCGCCTTGGGCTCCGGATCTCGGCCGGGCGGTTCGAATTGCCGCCGGGTCGGCAAATTCTGCCGCCCGGGCCAGACTCCGGATGCCATCGGTGGTCTCGTTTACCAAAAATCCAGGGGTTTTCCGACAGAATTCGGGGCATTCCGGGTTGGCATGGCGTTTGCCACGCGTTGGCCGGTGGAAAACGCCCAGGGCCGTGGTCGCCGGCCGAGACGATGTCGTGTTAAGGAGTAGCCAAGCCATGTTTCAGCATGCCGAAATCGGCGCCGACCCGGTCATCCCGGCCAGCAGCGCCAGCGAGCGCCGGTCCACCCGCCAGATCCGGAGCCACTGGGAGCGGTCGCGCCACCAGGGCAGGACCCCGTTGCTGCGCGACCTCGACCTGTCGGCGGATCACGGTTTCCGTGACCGGCTGATCCTGGTCCGCACCGACCAGCGGCTCGAGAAATCGATCATCGTGCTCTGCGGCGAGGCCATGCAGGCGGCCTGCAAGGTCGACCTCCTGGGCAAGACCCTGCTGCAGGCCCTGCCGTCGGCCGTCGGTCGGAAGCTCTGCCGCGCCTGGTCCGACGCCCAGCGCCAGGTCGCGCCGGTCGAAATCGACGGCCGGTTCGAGACCTGCCCCGGTGTCGGCATTCTCTACCGCTCGGTGTTCCTGCCGGTGCGCGGCGACAACGACCCCGACTACGGCTACGCCTGCGGCACCTTCGGCTGGCGTTTCGAAGAGGCGCCCGGCTCCGCGGCTTGACTTGGTTCCTGCCCGTCATGGCGGTAGCATCCGCCGATGGGAGGAACCACATGCCAATACCATCTGCCATCGATCTCAGCGGCAAGCGGGTCGTCATCACCGGTGCCGGTGGCGGCATCGGCCGCGCCACGGCCCATGCCTGCGCGGCGCTGGGCGCCGAGCTTGTGCTGACCGACGTCGTTGAATTCGACGATCTGACCGAGAACCTGCGGGCCGACGGCGTCACGCTGTCGAGCCGCCAGCTCGACATCGCCGACCGTGGCGCCGTCGAGGCCCTGGCCGAAAGCTGCGGGGCGGTCGACGCCGCCGTCGCGCTCGCCGGCATCTGCCCGCTCGAGGCGGACTGGCTCGAATCCGACGACTGGGACGACGTGTTCCACCGGGTCATGGACGTGAACGTGCTCGGCTGCCTGAACGTGGCCCGCGCCTGGCTGCCGCGCATGGCCACGGCCGGAGGCGGCCGGATCGTGCTGGTCGGCTCGATCGGCGGCCGCATGGGCGGTATCTCGCCGATCGTGCAGCCGCACTACGTCGCCTCCAAGGGCGGCGTGCACGCGCTGGTCTACTGGCTGGCGCGCCGGGCCGCGCCCAAGGGCGTGCTGGTGAACGGCGTGGCGCCGGGGCCGGTGGCGACGGACATGACCGAGACCACGCCCTACGATCCCGACAAATACCCCCTGGGCCGGATCGGCCGGCCGGACGAGATCGCTTGGCCGATCGCCTTCCTGTGCGCGCCGGCCGCCAGCTACCTCTCCGGCGCCATCCTGGACGTGAACGGCGGCCTGTTCGTCAACTGAGGATCGGTGTTAAGTTGCATTTGCTCCGAAAGCCAACGCTTGGGACAGGTGAATGTCAAAGTTCGGATCCAGCGCGGATACGTTCGGGACCTTCCTCAGGACCGTTCGTCGCAAACGGTCCAAGGCCGTCGGGTCGGACAACGGTTCATTGCGCATTCTCAAGATCCTCGAGGCCGGCCCGATGCCGGTGCCGGACTTGATGAAACAGTCCGGGATGCCGGCCGACGCCTTCGTGAACGCCTTTGAGGCGATGCGGAAGGCCGCCATGATCGATCTGAGTGGCGATGCGGGACATGAGTCCGCCGTCTTGACCGAGGCTGGCGAGGAAATGGCCAAGCTGGCGGTTGGGCGCTAGCACGGGGCGTGGGGGCCGAGGGCTATATTCTCGCTGCACTCTTTGGCGTCCTCGTCGGCGCCACGGAAATCGTTGCCCGATACCGCGATCAACCGTTGCGAGCGCTCTGGTCCGTGGGCGGCGTTTGCTATGTCCTCCTTAATGCAGGCGCGGCTGCCCTTGCGCTGACGCTGATCGACGCATTCGGTTGGACGTTCGGGATTGACGAACCGGATACGACCGGGGAAGCCGGCAAATCCGCCAAGCTATTCTGGACTCAGATCCTTGTTGCTGGAACCAGTGCCGTTGCCCTGTTCCGGAGTTCGCTCTTTTCGGTTCGCATTGGCGATACGGACATGCCCATTGGCCCCCGATGGTTCGTCGATATCGCGCTCGGCGCCACCGATCGCGCCGTCGACCGGGCACGGGCGAAGCCAAGGGCCGAGGAAGTGGCCCGGATAATGAGCGCGGTCAGCTATGCCAAAGCACGTGAGGCGTTGCCGACCTACTGCTTCGCCCTGATGCAGAACGTCGCCTCCGAAGAGCAGGAGAACCTGGCCAAGGCGCTCAATCAACTGGACGATTCCGATCTGGCCGATGACGTGAAGAAACTCGTCCTCGGGCTGCTGCTGATGAACCTGGTGGGGGCATCCGTTCTTGGCGCGGCGGTCGACAGCTTGAGCGAGCAGATTACCGGTCCGGTTGACGCGCAGGCCGATGACGCACCGGTAAACGGCGGAGAAAGTGCGCGGCCATGAACGTTGACGGCACCCATTACCGCAGCATCTGGCTGAACGACGACGGCTGGTCGGTGTCGGTGATCGACCAGACCCGGCTGCCGTTCGCGTTCGATGTCAAGCGGCTGACGACGATGGATGACGCCGCCGTGGCGATCCGTGACATGATCGTGCGCGGCGCGCCGCTGATCGGCGCCACGGCCGCCTACGGTATCTGTCTCGCCCTGCGGGCCGATGCCGGCGACGCGGCCGTCGATCGCGCGCACGCGGCCCTGCTGGCGACGCGGCCGACGGCGGTCAATCTGCGCTGGGCGCTCGACGAGATGCGCGATGCCCTGCGCAACCGCCCGCGCGACGAACGCCTGACCGCCGCCTATGCCCGCGCGGCCCAGATCTGCGACGACGACGTCGCCACCTGCCACGCGATCGGCGGCCACGGGCTGGCGCTGATCCGCGAGGCCTGGGCGCGCGCCGGCCGCAAGCGCCCCGTCAACGTGCTGACCCATTGCAACGCCGGCTGGCTGGCGACGGTCGACTGGGGCACGGCGCTGGCGCCGATCTACATGGCGCACGACGACGGCGTGCCGGTGCATGTCTGGGTCGACGAGACCCGGCCGCGCAACCAGGGCGCGGCGCTGACGGCCTGGGAGCTCGGTAGCCACGGCGTGCCCCACACGGTGATCGTCGACAATGCCGGCGGCCACCTGATGCAGCATGGCGAGGTCGATCTCTGCATTACCGGCACCGACCGCACGACCGCCACCGGCGACGTCTGCAACAAGATCGGCACCTATCTGAAGGCGCTGGCGGCGCATGACAACGGCGTGCCGTTCTACGTGGCGCTGCCCTACAGCACGATCGACTGGACCGTCCGCGACGGCCTCGCCGGGATTCCCATCGAGCAGCGCGACGCCGCCGAGGTCACGCGGCTGCGCGGGCGGACCGCTTCGGGCGAGGTGGTCGAGGTCTCGGTGACGCCGGACGCGGCGCCGGCGGCCAATTATGCCTTCGATGTCACGCCGGCGCGCCTGGTCACCGGACTGGTCACCGAGCGCGGCGTCTGCGCCGCCAGTGAAGAAGGTCTGCTGTCGCTCTATCCGGAGCGGGCCTGCGGCCGCGGCTGAGGATCAGCCGCGGCGGCGCAGTCCGGTTACGCTGGTCGACTTTCCGGCCTTCCTGCCGAAAAAATCACGGGCGGACAGGAACCGTCCGTCCAGGGTTACATAAGGGTCGGCATCGTCGACGGCCAGCCCCCCACCATCTGGCTTCTCGTTGCGACGCCGGTCATCGAGCGCCTGCTGCAGGCTGCGCAGCGGACGCTTCAGGTATGGGCTCAGCATCAGCTTCCCTCCTGCTGCGGGCCGAAGGACGTTTCGGCCGCGCGCGTCCCGGATATCGCGTTAACCTTGATTAAGCGGCGGGCGGTTAATGGGACGTTAACAACGCTCGTTCGTTTGTGTGACAATACGTGAAATTTCCGCGCCCGCTGGCTTTGCTCGGCTTTCTACGGGGAATTCTCCGCCATGGATCTTTCGTTCAGCGCCGCCGATCTCGCCTTTCGTGACGAGGTCAGGCGCTTCATCCGCGAATCGGTGGCGCCGGCGACGGCGGCCAAGATGCGCGCCGGCTTGCCGCTGGAAAAGCACGATTTCGTCGACTGGCAGAAAGTGCTGCATGACAAGGGCTGGGTCGCGCCGCATTGGCCGGTCGAGCATGGCGGCACCGGCTGGAGCGCGACGCAACGGTATATCTTCGAGGAAGAACTGGCGGCCGGCGACGCGCCGCCGATCTCGCCCTTCGGCCTGAAGATGGTCGGGCCGGTGATCTACACCTTCGGCACGCCGGAACAGAAAGAACGGTTCCTGCCGCGCATCCTGGCCAGCGACGACTGGTGGTGCCAGGGCTATTCCGAGCCCAATTCCGGCTCGGACCTGGCCTCGCTGCAGATCTCGGCTGTGCGCGACGGCGACCACTACGTGCTGAACGGCACCAAGACCTGGACCACGCTGGCGCATTGGGCCGACTGGATCTTCTGCCTGGTGCGGACGGACAATACCGGCAAGCCGCAGGAAGGCATTTCCTTCCTGCTGGCCGACATGACCACGCCCGGTATCGAAGTCAAGCCGATCATCACCATCGACGGCAGCCATCACGTCAACATGGTCTACTTCACCGACGTGCGCGTGCCGGTCGGCAACCTGATCGGCGAGGCGGGCAGGGGCTGGACCTATGCCAAATTCCTGCTGGGCTTCGAGCGCACCGACATCGCCGAGGTCGGCCCGTCGAAGCAGCGGTTGCGGCGGCTGAAGGAAGTGGCCCGCGGCGAGGCCGCGGACGGCCGCTCGCTGATCGAGGACCATGGCTTTCTCGAGAAGATCGCCGCGACGGAGATCGAGCTGACCGCGCTCGAATATACCAGCCTGCGGCAGCTCGCCGACGAGGCGGCCGGCAAGCCGATCGGACCCGAGGCCTCGATGCTGAAGATCCGCGGCTCGGAGATCCGCCAGCGGATCACCGAGCTCTGCGTCGAGGCGCTGGGCTACTACGCCGCGCCCTATGACCTGGCGCGCCTGGCCGAGGGCTGGAACGAGGCGCCGATCGGCCCGGCGCACGCGGCGGCGCAGATGCCCGACTATCTGTTCAGCCGGGCGGCGACGATCTACGGCGGCTCGAATGAAATCCAGCGCAACATCATCGCCAAGATGGTGCTCGGGCTTTGATATCCGACCCCGACCGCGCCCTGAGAGCGTGTGAAGAAGTCGCATCGATACCGCCCAAGTTTGTCATCCTGGCGAAAGCCAGGATCCATGTTTGTTGTTTTTCAATAAGTTGTGATGCCTCTGGATGCTGGCCTGCGCCAGCATGACGGTTCCTTTTGGGTTGCAAGTAATTCATTCACAGGCTCTGAGGAGCGCCCTGAAAGGGCGTGTCTCGAAGGGGCGGCCATCGTCCGCCGGCCGCGCCGCCGCCGGGCTTTGACGTGCCGTCGGATCGTGCTAGGTCAGGCGGCAAAGCAGCCGGGCTGACATTGAGGAGGCGCGCGCGCCATGGACCTGCAACTGACCGACGACGATCTCGCCTTTCAGCGCGAGGTGCGCGGATTCATCGAGCAGAACCTGCCGGCCGACATCCGCGACAAGGTCGCGCATGGCCGCAAGCTGGAAAAGGACGATTTCGTCCGCTGGCAGCGGATCCTGAACGACCGCGGCTGGCTGGCGCCGCATTGGCCGGTCGCGCATGGCGGCACCGGCTGGACGCCGATGCAGCGCTACATCTTCGAGGAGGAGCTGGCCCACGGCCATACGCCGCGCGTGATGCCGTTCGGCACCAAGATGGTCGCGCCCGTGATCTACACCTTCGGCAGCGAAGAGCAGAAGGCGCGGTACCTGCCGCGCATC
>JANQKO010000257.1 GCA_028281075.1 Alphaproteobacteria bacterium
TACTGGGACGACCGCATGGCGGTGAACCTGCGGCATCAGTTCTTCGCCACCCAGGCCGTGCATAAGGGCATGGCCGTCGCCGGTGGCGGCTCGATCATCAACATGGGCTCGACCACCTGGCTTGCCGGCCAGGGCGGCATGGCCGGCTATTCCGCCGCCAAGTCGGCGATCGTCGGCCTGACCCGCTCGCTCGCCCGCGACCTCGGGCCGATGAACATCCGGGTAAACTCGATCCTGCCGGGCTGGATCATGACCGAGCGGCAGGAACGCCTGTGGCTGACGCCCGAGGGCGAGCGGGAGCTGATGACCCGGCAATGCCTGAAGCGCAAGCTCTACCCCGACGACATCGCCCGGCCGGTGCTGTTCCTCGCATCCGACGACAGCGCCGCCTGCACGGCGCAGAACTATATCGTCGACGGCGGCTGGGTATAGCCACGATGGCGGCCGACATCGACTGCGTCTGGGCGGCGGACGCCGTGCTCGGCGAAGGTCCGGTCTGGGTCGACAGCGAGCACGCCCTCTACTGGGTCGACATCAAGGCCCCGGCGCTTCACCGCCATGTGCCCGCGACCGGCGCCACCGACACCTGGCCCATGCCGGAGCGCATCGGCTGCATCGCCAAGCGCCGGGACAAACCGGGCTTCGTCGCCGGCTGCAAGACCGGCTTCAAGTTCGTCGATCCCGACGCCGGCACGTTTGAGACCATCGGCGATCCCGAGCCGGACCTGCCCGACAACCGGTTCAACGACGGCGTCTGCGACGCGGCGGGCCGTTTCTGGGCCGGCTCGATGGACGACGGCGAACGGCGGCCGACGGGCAAGCTCTACCGCCTCGATCCGGACCTGACCTGGCGGGCCATGGACGACGGTTACGTGGTCACGAACGGCCCCGCCTTCAGCCTTGACGGCCGCACCTGCTATCACGCCGACACCTTTGGGCGCGTGATCCATGCCTTCGACGTGACCGACGACGGTCTCGCCAACAAGCGCGTGCATATCGAATTCCCCGACGGCGCCGGCTATCCCGACGGCCTGACGATCGATGCCGAGAACCATCTCTGGGCCGGCCACTGGGACGGCTGGCGGCTGACCCGGTTCGCGCCCGACGGCCGCGTCGACCGCGTCATCCGGATGCCGGTGGGGCGCGTCACGAAATGCGCCTTCGGCGGACCCGACCTCGACACGCTCTACGTCACGTCGGCCACGATCGGCCTCGATGACGAAGCGCTCGCGAAACAGCCGCTGGCCGGCGGCCTGTTCCGGGTCGATGCCGGCGTCCGCGGCATGCCGGCGCCGGCCTTCGCCGGTTGAGGTTCGTCACGGCCGGGGCGTGAACCGCACGGTGCCGCTCAGGCGTTCGCCCGGCGCCAGCACGGCCATGCCGGTGTCGTCCCGGCCGGCCGCCATCATGTTGACGGCGTCGGTGCAATGGCTGACCGGCTCGACGCAGAAGAAATCCGCGCCGGGCGGCGTGAACACGACCAGGAACCGGAACGCCGTGTCGGCCGTGATCGACAAGGCCCGCCGGCTTGCCGGCCAGTCGATACGCGCCCGCCCGTTCCAGCCGGTAAAGCCGTTGTCGAGCGCGACGGCATCCACATCAAGTCCGTCGGCAAGCCGCCAATCCGACGGCGCCGGGGCCAGCCCGGTCGGCATCACCTCGTCGTCGGTCAGCCAGACCCGGTCGACGGTGGCCGCCACGCGCGCGCCATCGCGGCGGTTAAAGTAAGGATGCAGGCCCAACCCGGCCGGCATCGTCTCGCCGCCCAGGTTTTCGACCTCCAGCGTGACCGACAGCGCCGCGTCGGTCAGCCGGAACCGCTGCCGGGCGCGATAGGGATAGGGCCAGGCATCGGCCGCGTGCGCGTATTCCAGCGTCAAGGCGTCGGCCGACCGGTCGCGCGGCGCCCAGGCCGCCTGCCAGCCATGCCCATGGATCGCGTGCGGCATGTCGGGGCGGTTGCGCGGCAGCGCAACCTGGCGGCCCTGGAAGGCGAACCGGCCCCGCCGGATGCGGTTCGAGAACGGCACCAGCGGAAAGCAGCCCATGCCGAGCGGATCGCTCCGGCGCAGCGTTTCCGCCGACGCCGGCCGCAGCCAGTCGACCATCTCGCCGTCGACCATCGTCCGATAGCGCGCGACCGACCCACCCGCGTCCGGACAGACCTCCAGCCGCGCGCTCGTGGTTGCCAGGACGACGGTGCCGGTCACCGGCATTCGCTTTCGGACGGCCCGCCGCGCGGCATCGCGTTCGGCTACTCGGGCCCCGGCACCACGCCCTTGCTCAACAGGAAACAGCCATAGCCGCGGTCCTCGCTGGTCGCCACCACGGCATAGGCATCGCGTGCCCGTTCATAGAAGGCGAAGCGTTCGAGGCCGCCGACGGCGACGTCGCGTCCCTCGGCCTCGTTCAGCACCTGCCGGAACGCGCGCTGCACGTTGGGGATGGTCCGGGGGTCGCCGACGACCTCCATGCGGAACACCGGCGGATCGATGAAGGTATCGACGGGAAAGACCGACAGGATGGCGCGTGCCGCCTCGACGATGCCGGCGCCGTCGAGCCGGACCAGACGCTGCGCCGTCGACTGCGCCGGGAAGTTCCGGTCGACGATCGCCAGCTCGTCCCCGTGTCCCATGGACCGCAGCACATGCAGCAGGTCGGCGTGCAGCAACGGATCGATATTCTTCAACATGTGGGCCGTCCCTCCCTTTCAGTCGATCCGATGCGGCGGCGCCACGTCACCGAGCCGCGCGTCGATATCGGCCGCGACGGCGAAGCTCGATTGCGCGCCGGCCGTCGCGCAGCTCAACCCGGCGCCGACGACGGCCCGGCGCAATGCCGACGACAGGTCCGATCCGGCATGCAGCGACGCCGCGAGCATTCATATTTTGTAAAACTGCATTAAATGCAGTTTTACGCTTAATTGTTAATCTTTGTGGAGCCTAAACAGAAGTATATATTACCGGAAATGGACACTA
>JANQKO010000411.1 GCA_028281075.1 Alphaproteobacteria bacterium
GGCTGGTGGCTTGCGTGCGGCCTGGGAGCCCGGCGCTGCGGCGGCGGCTGATCGTCTCGACCGGTTTGTCGCGCAGGCCATGACCGGCTATCGCGACGACCGCGACCGGCCCGATGTGCCCGGCACCTCGGCCCTGTCGCCGCATCTTCATTTCGGCGAGGTCAGCCCACGCCAGGTCTGGCACTACGTTCAGCATCGCGCGGCGGACGGCGCGTCCGAGGCGGGCGCTTCGGCCTACCTGCGCGAACTGGTCTGGCGCGAGTTCTCCTACCACCTGCTGCATCAATGGCCGACCCTGCCAAAAACCGCCTTCAACGACGGCTTCGCCGACTTCCCCTGGCAACCGGATGACGCGGCGCTCGCCGCCTGGCAGCAAGGCCGGACCGGCTTTCCGATCGTCGATGCCGGTATGCGCCAGCTCTGGCACACCGGCTGGATGCACAACCGGGTGCGGATGATTGTCGCCTCGTTCCTGACCAAGCACCTGCTGATTTCATGGCAGGACGGCGCGCGCTGGTTCTGGGACACGCTGGTCGATGCCGATCTGGCCAACAACAGCGCGAGCTGGCAGTGGGTCGCCGGCTGTGGGGCCGACGCCGCGCCATACTTTCGCGTGTTCAATCCGGTGTTGCAGGGTCGCAAGTTCGATCCCAATGGCGTCTATGTCCGGCGCTGGGTGCCGGAACTCGCCGATGTGCCGAACCGCTTCGTGCACGCGCCATGGGAAGGCGGCGTGACGCCCGCCGGCTATCCTGCGCCGATCATCGATCACGTCGCCGGACGGCAGCGCGCGCTCGATGCCTTTGCCGAATTGAAGCGCCGGCGCGAGGCCGTTACCGCCTGACCGCCGCGTCAGACCATTACCGCCGATACCGGCCGGCGCAGCGAGTAAGGCAGCACTGGCCCCCGGCCGAAGCGCACCACCAGGTTCGGCCGCCGTGCGCCCAGGCCAAGCAGCGTTTGCAGTTCGGTCCGCTGGGCCGGCACCTCGACCGTCTGGTTCAAAAACGCCGACGTCAAGCCATCCGCCGTCGCCTGCAACGCGAAGCGCTGATACGCGCGGCCGGCGTTGAACCAGCCCGCCGGCGCGTCACGATCGGCAACGAAGACGACGAGGCCGGCCGACGTGCTTACATGCTGGGCATATTTGTCGGCCTCGCCACTCTTGGTGAAGAACAGCTCGAACACGATGGGACCAAGCCAGTCCGGTATCGTCGGATTACCGGAGGCGCCGCTATAGAGCCCGTCGCCGGTCCTGAGTGCGGCGTCCGGGTTGAAGCGCAGCCACGCCTTCAGTTCCGCGATGAATGCGGGATCGTCGATCTGGCGGTTGTTGCCCTCGATCACCAGCGCCTGAACCGCCTCCATCTCCTTGCGCGCCGTGATCATCAGCGCGTCAACGCCATAGCGGCCGGCCGCGGACGCCAGCCGCGTCATCTGCTCGCCCGACGCAGGCCGTCCATCGTAGGCGATGCGGCTCGACTGCCGCGCCGGGATGGCGCGGAACAGGGCGCTTTCATCGGCCGGTGCAGTGCTCAGGTCGACGATCGCCTGGCCGTCGCCTGCCGCATCGAATCTCACCTCGCCCGACAAACCTCTGGCTTGAGCAGCAAGGCTCAGGTTCTCCGCAGCGCAGCCCAGGCTGGCGTAGAGATGATGATCGTCCGGGTCCACCGCTGGCGTGTGACGGCTGAAGTCGGGCAGGATGGTCAGGTCGCTCGCACCCGCGCGGAACCGCCATGGCTGGGTGTTGTGGCCGTTCGCCGCCAGGGTGGCGAAGCGCACCAGGTCCTGCATTGTCGGCGTATCTGGAAGCGGCGCCCGCAGGTCCGACGCGGCGGCATCGTATGCCGTGCTATCGGAACCGCAGGAACCAAGCGTCAGCGCGGCAACGCCTGCCGCCCCGCCGCCGATGACCGCGCGTCGTGTCAACCGAGGGGGCATCGCTCACCTCACTGCTGTGCCGACCCCGCACTATCGGCGGTATGGCCGCGACCGGCGTTGATCCGGCGCAACCTCGTTCGCATCGCCATCACGCTGGCAAATTCGCTCCGTCGACCTAAGTCATGGACAAGCGAAGAAGCGACACCCAGTCGCTGTAAAGGCAGAGATCGTCGACATGAGCTGGCAACCAGGCAACGAACCGGACTGCATTGCGCGCGCGGACGCGATCGAGCTGTTGATCCGCCCGCACGAAAAAGACCTTGGCGGCTTTTCCGTGCGCCGAACCCTACCGTC
>JANQKO010000278.1 GCA_028281075.1 Alphaproteobacteria bacterium
CGCCGCGGGCCAGGATCAGGCCCTTCCAGTTGTTGATCGCGCCTTCGACCGGCGCCAGCGCCCGGCCCATGATGATCGAGGCGGCGATCATGACGCCCGGCGTGATGAGCTGCTGCAGCGCCAGGTAGGCGCCGCAGCCGAGCATGGCGACCTGCAGCACCGGCCGCACGAACTTGGCCATCGCCGTCAGCATGCCGGCCCGGTCGCTGGCCTTGGCCTGCAGCGCCAGCGCCTGCCGGTGCGATTGCAGCCAGCGGCGGCGCAGTCCCGGCAGCATGCCCATGGCCTCGATCACCTCGGCGTTGCGCAGCGTGCTCTCGGCGAACTGCAGCGCGCCCATGCTTTTCTGCGAGGCGTCGGTCAGCGGCTTGCGCGTCGTCAGCTCGCTCGCCACCGCCAGGCCGAACAGGATCACCGCGCCGGTCAGCGCGACAAAGCCCAGCAGCGGATGGAACAGGAAGATCACGGCCAGGAAGAACGGCGTCCAGGGCGCGTCGAACAGGGCGAGCAGACCGGGCCCGGTCAGGAAGGTGCGCAACGATTCCATGTCCCGCAGCGGCTGCGCCTGGGCCGCGCCGTTGGCGTCGAGCGCGTATTTCAGCAGGCCCGAGAACACGGTCTCGTTGAGCTGCACGTCGAGCTGGCCGCCGAGCCGGACCAGCACGCGCGAGCGCACGAACTCGAGCAACGCCCCGGTCAGGATCAGGCCGACCGCCGCCACGGTGAGGAAGATCAGGGTCGGCAGGCTGCCCGACGACAGCACCCGGTCGTAGACCTGCATCATGTAGATCGGGCCGACCAGCATCAGCGCGTTGATGACGAAGCTGAACAGGCCGATATAGACGAAAATCGACCGCATGCGGCCGATCGCCTTCTTCAGCACCAGGTTCGCCGGACGACCGGCCGTGTCGGTCACGTCAGTTCCATTATCGAAAACGCCGGCACGGCCGGGCGGCGGGCCGCCGCCCGGCCGTGCCGTCGGCGTTAGCCGATGCTGCCGGAATTGATGACCAGGTCACCTTCCGACAGGTCGTCCTTCTCGACGCCGACCAGCGTCACCTGGTCGCCGGCGGCGGCATCGAGCGCGATCACCAGATCGTCGTCGACCTCGGTCGCGGCGTTCAACACGTCGCCGAAGCTGGCGAGATCGAAGCCGTCGAGCGAGATCGTGTCGACGCCGGGCTCGAAGTCGTTGACCGTATCGGCGCCGGTGCCGGCCGCGAACACGAACGTGTCCTCGCCGCCGCCACCGGTCAGGTCGTCATTGCCGGCGCCGCCGTTCAGCTCGTCATCCCCCAGACCGCCGAGGATGGTGTCATCGTCCCCGGAACCGACGATTCCGTCGTCGCCGTCGCGACCCCGGAGCGCGCTGATATTGACCAGGTCGATGCCGGTGAAATCCCAATCGACGGCTTCCGACGGGGCATGGCCGCGAAGGGTGGCGTTCGGCACGTCGCTGCCGTCGATGACCTCGATGCCGTTCTGGGCGGCATTGAAGCTCTCGCGCAGCTCGTAGGCGGTGCCGGTGCCGGCCAGCAGCCGAATGGTATCGGTGCCGGAAGTGCCGTCGTCGATATAGGTATCGCCGCGATTGTCGCCGTGCATCAGATAGGTATCGCTGCCCTCGCCGCCGAGCAGGACGTCACGGTCGGCGCCGATGCCGCCGTCGAGCGTGTCGTCCCCATCGCCGCCGAGAATGTTGTCGCGGCCGTCCAGGCCGACGATCAGGTCGTTGCCGTCGGTCCCGACCAGATCGTTGCTGCCGTCGGTCCCGACGATCTCGTTGAGCACCGCCGGATCGGCCTGGCCGCCGCCGACGACCGGCGCCGGCAGGCCGTCCAGCACGGTGTCGGCGCGTTCGGCCAGGTTCTGGATCCGGGTGTCGACGGCGACGTCGGTCTCGGCGATATCGAACGGGGTGACCGAATGGTTCGCCCGCAGGAACTCGGCCAGCGCGTCCTGCTCGCTGCCGGGTGCCGCGAAAGTCGCGGCGCCGGCATCGCTCAGCACGTCTTCCAGGTCGACCCGGTTGGCGAAGGCCGGATCCGCGGCGACGAAATCGTCGAAGGGGTAGCCGTCGCCGCCGCCGGCCAGGAAGTCCAGGGTGACGATGCGGATCGGCGTCGCCGGATCGACGGCCAGCGCGCCGTTCTCGACGATCGCCCTGGTCGGATCGCCGTTCCGGTCGATCAGCGCCAGCGACTGCACCCGGTCACCGGCGGGCTGCGTCAGGTCGAAGCTGAAGGCCATGCCGCCGACCTGCGGGAAGCGGCCCGGCGTGGCGCCGTCGCCCGATGCCGCGAGGCCATGCTCGACCACCTGCAGCAACTGTTCCGCCGTCAGCGTGACCGCCGTCAGCCCGTTGTTGAAGCGCAGCGAGTTGGAGATGTCGAGCTGGGAAACCTCGCCTTCCGCCTTGCCGGCCGCCGGGTTCGCCTGCGGCGGCAGGAAGTCGGTCTGTCCGCCACTGTTGACGATCTCGCCGATCGGCGCGCGGATGCCGCCGCCATTCTTGATCGAGACGACGATGTCGGAGTCGAAGGCGCTGGCCACGGCCAGGTTGGCGTCCGCGGTCAGGTTGCCGAGATTGGTTTCCTGGGTGCGCACGGCCGTCCGGCTGCCGTCCAGGAAGACGTCGGTCAGGCCCTGGGTGTTGCCGTCCTGGACGTTGACGATGTCGGTG
>JANQKO010000321.1 GCA_028281075.1 Alphaproteobacteria bacterium
TCGGCGTCAGGTCGCCGGTCCAGGCATCCGTCGTCGCCGCCGCGGGCCGGCCGGCCAGGGCCGCCAGCCCGGCCGCGACCAGAAACCATCGCCATCCTCGGCAGAGATCCATCGGCGCCGCTCCGGTGCTTGCTGTCGTCGCTCGCCCGACATCGTCGCGCAACTCACCCGGTCCGGTCCAGCCCGCATAAAGGCTTGAGCATGCCGGAACATCTCACTATTCTCTGCATTGGCTAAGTGTCGATTCTGACGGCACGGGGGTGATGGGCGTGCTGCTTGTTGTCCGGCCGAACCGTCGGCACACGCGCCGTGCGCCCGCGGGCAGACAATGAAGAACTGGAAAACTCGGAGGGATCCGTCATGAAGTGGACAGCACCGAAAATCGTCGAAATCGCCGTCGGCTGCGAGATCAACTGCTACGCCTGCGCGGCCTACTGAGGCATCGCTCACCGGCCACGCGCCGGTGACGCAACGTCCGGGACGTTGCGATGTATATAGTCGTGCTTGGCGCTGCGGCGGGCGGTGGCTTTCCGCAGTGGAATACCAACAGTGCCAACTGTCAGCGGTCGCGGGCCGGCGATCCGGCCGCGCGGCCGCAGACACAGTCGTCGATCGCGGTCAGCGCCGACGGGGCACGGTGGTGTCTGTTCAACGCCTCGCCCGATCTGCGCCAGCAGATCGCCGAGAACCGGCAGCTTCACCCGCGAACGGGCAAGCGTCACAGTCCCATCGCCGCGGTGGTGCTGACGAACGGTGACGTCGACCATGTCGCCGGGCTGCTGAACCTGCGCGAGAGCCAGCCGCTGGCGCTCTATGCCAGCGGGCGCGTGCTACGGACCCTGGCCGACAACAGCATCTTCAACGTGCTCAATCCGGACTTCGTGGCCCGCCGGGAGTTCGCGCTCGACCGGCCGTTCGCGGTAACGACCCGCGACGGCGCCGATATCGGCCTGTCGGTCGAGGCCTTCGCCGTGCCGGGCAAGGTCGCGCTGTACCTGGAGGACCCCGGCGCCGGCGAGAACTTCGGCACCCGGGCGGGGGACACGGTGGGCCTGCGCATCGCCGAGCGGAACAGCGACACGTGCTTCTATTACATTCCCGGCTGCGCCGCGATGACGCCGGCGCTGGCGGACCGGCTTCGCGGCGCGGCGCTGGTGCTGTTCGACGGCACGCTGTGGACCGACGACGAGATGGTCGCCGGCGGCGTCGGCGTGAAGACCGGCCAGCGCATGGGCCATATCAGCATGTCGGGGCCGGACGGCACCATGGCCGCCTTCGCCGGCCTTGACGTCGCCCGCCGCATGTTCATCCACATCAACAACACCAACCCGGTGATCGTCGACGACAGCCCGGAGCGCGCCGAGGTCGCCGCGGCCGGCTGGGAGGTCGCGCGCGACGGCATGGAGATCGAACTGTGACCACGCTTGCCACGCCGGACGACCTGGAACGCGAGCTGCGGGCGATCGGCGAGGCGCGCTACCACAACAAGCACCCGTTCCATAAATTGCTGAATGCCGGCGAGCTGAGCAAGGCGCAGGTCCAGGCCTGGGCACTGAACCGCTACTACTACCAGGCCTGCATCCCGATCAAGGACGCGACCCTGCTGGCCCGGCTCGAGGACCCGTCGCTGCGGCGGATCTGGCGCCAGCGCATCCTCGACCATGACGGCGAGGACGCGGATGCCGGCGGCATCGAACGCTGGCTGCGGCTGACCGACGGTCTCGGGCTCGACCGGTCGTACGTGGTCTCGACCGACGGCCTGCTGCCGGGCACGCGCTTCGCCGTCGAGGCCTATATCCACTATGTGCGCGACCGCTCGATCCTGCAGGCCATCGCCTCGTCGCTGACCGAGATGTTCGCGCCGTCGACCATCGCCACCCGGGTCGCCGGCATGCTGGCGAACTACGACTTCGTCAGCCAGGAGACGCTGGCCTATTTCGACAAGCGCCTGCATCAGGCGCCGCGGGACGCCGACTTCGCCCTGGACTATGTCAAGGCGCACGCGACGACGCCGGAGCTGCGCGAGGCCGTCTGCGACGCGCTGCGCTTCAAGTGCGGCGTGCTGTGGTCGCAGCTCGACGCGCTCCACTATGCCTATGTCGCGCCCGGCCATATCCCGCCCGGCGCCTTCGTGCCCGACCCGGCGACGGACGGCTAGGCGATGACCGGCCGCCTGGTCATCGGCGAGGACTCGGTGCCGCGGCTGCCGCGCCACTGCAAGATGCGCTTCGACAAGGCCCGCGACCGCTGGGTCATCCTGGCGCCCGAGCGCGTGCTGATGCCCGACGACATCGCCGTCGAGGTGCTGCAGCGCTGCAAGGGCGGCAACGTCGCCACGATCATCGACGATCTCGCCGCCGCCTTCGACGCGCCGCGCGAGACCATCGCCCGGGACGTGCTGGCCATGCTGCAGGACCTGGCCGACAAGGGGGTGGTCGAGGCATGACCGCACCGGAACCGCCGCTCGCGCTGCTGGCCGAACTGACCCACCGCTGCCCGCTGCAATGCCCCTATTGCTCCAATCCGCTGGAGCTCGTGCAGCGCAGTGGCGAGCTGACGACGGACGACTGGCGCCGCGTCATCGACCAGGCCGCCGACATGGGCGTGCTGCAGATCCATTTCTCCGGCGGCGAGCCGACGGCGCGGCCGGACCTGCCCGACCTGGTGCGGCATGCCGCGGACGCCGGGCTCTACAGCAACCTCATCACCTCGGGCGTGCTGCTGAACCGGGACCGCCTCGCCACGCTCGACGCGGCCGGGCTCGACCATGTGCAGCTCAGCATTCAGGACAGCGAGACCGAGACGGCCGAGCGCATCGGCGGCTACAAGGGCGGACACCGGCGAAAGCTGGAGGTCGCCGGGCTGGTGCGCGCGGCCGGCCTGCCGCTCACCGTCAACGCCGTCGTGCACCGCCAGAACCTCGACCGGCTGGAGGCGATGATCGATCTCGCCGTGGCGCTGGACGCCGCCCGGCTGGAAGTGGCGCATGTGCAGTATTACGGCTGGGCGCTGAAGAACCGCGCCGCCTTCATGCCCACGCTCGAACAGATCGAACGCGCGACCGAAACCGTCGATGCCGCCCGCGCGCGCCTCGCCGGCGTGCTGGTCATCGACTATGTCGTGCCGGACTACTATGCCCGGCGGCCCAAGGCCTGCATGGGCGGCTGGGGGCGCCGGTTCCTGAACGTCTCGCCGGCCGGCAAGGTGCTGCCCTGCCACGCGGCCGAGAGCCTGCCGGAGCTGGACTTCGATTCCGTGCTGGACCGGCCGCTGGACGAGATCTGGCGGCAGTCGGCCGCCTTCGAGCGGTTCCGCGGCACCGCCTGGATGCCCGAGCCCTGCCGGAGCTGCGACCAGCGCGAGGTCGACTGGGGCGGCTGCCGCTGCCAGGCGCTGGCGCTGACCGGCGATGCCGGCAACACCGACCCGGCCTGCGCGCTGTCCCCGCTGCATGGGCAGGTCTTCGAGTTGGCCCGTACCGAGTCCGCCAGCGCGCCGCCGGCCTTCGTCTACCGGCGCTACGGCAACGCCTGACGCGCGGGCCTTGGCGGTACGAATGGACGGCCGCCTCGAAGGCGCCAATGAGGTCAATAATTTGGCGACCGGCCACCCCACTTGGTCATTGCCGGACTTGATCCGGCAATCCAGGCGGCACTTGCCCCGGCCTCGGTTCTGGATCACCGGGTCAAGCCCGGTGATGACGAAAAAGGGGTAACCGGAGCAGAAGTCCGGGCGGTTAGTCATTGCCCCCTGACCACGGTCATGCCGGCATGACGACGGGGTGATTTCTTCGCACGGTACGTTGATAGTGTGGACTGTCGCTAATGGATTACGCGCGCCCGTCAGCGAATGGATCGCCTGACATTGGTGTTTATCAAGCCTGCGGCGCTCGAAGCTTCACCGCCAAGTCGCCAAGATCACGCGTTGCGGTCATCGGACGTGCGGCGTGATCTTGGTGTCTTGGCGACTTGGCGGTGAAACCTGGTTTGTCAGTACGTCATCAACCAGCGCCTCCGTCGGCGAACGGGCTGTCCGACTCAGCCCCCACCCGCGCCGCCCCTGCGGGCAAGCATGCCGCGGGCGGGGTTGTAGCCGTGGATCGCCGCGCCGAGAAACGCCAGCAGGGCGACCAGCGTGTAGGACAGCATCTCGAAATTGACCTGGCCGTAGAGCGCGAAGCGGATGGTCTCGACCGCGTGCGTAAACGGATTGGCGGCGCAGATCATGTAGAGCAGGTCACCCGCCTCGCGCATGCGCGAGAGCGGATAGAGCGCCGAGGACAGGAAGAACATCGGAAAGATCACGAAGTTCATGATCCCAGCGAAGTTCTCGAGCTGCCGGATCAGTGACGACAGCAGCAGGCCGATCGCGCCCAGCATCAGCCCGGTGACGACCAGCGCCGGCAGCACCGCCAGGAGACCGGACCATGGCAGCGCGATGCCGAAAGCCACGGCGATGGCCAGGAAGGCATAGACCTGAAGCACCGAGACGATGGTCCCGGCCAGCAGCTTCGCCACCAGCAGGTACCAGCGCGGCAACGGGCTGACCAGCAGCGTGCGCATGCTGCCCATCTCGCGGTCATAGACCATGGACAGCGAGCTCTGCATGCCGTTGAACAACTGGATCATGCCGATCAGGCCGGGCACGATATAGACCTCGTACGGGATCCCGGTCTCATACGGCGGGATGATCGAAACGCCGAGCACGCCGCGGAAGCCGGCGGCGAACACCACCAGCCAGATCAGCGGCCGCACCAGGGCGGCGACGAAGCGCTCGCGCTGGTGCAGGAAGCGCAGGCCCTCGCGCAGCGCGATACCGGCGAAACACCTGAGATAGTGCATCGCGCTCACGCCGCGCCCGCCGTGGTCAGCTTGTGGAAGGATTCGGTCAGGTCGGCGGCGCCGGCCGCCGCGTTGACCTCGTCGATGCCCCCGTCGGCGCGCACCCGGCCCCGGTGCAGCACGATCACCCGGTCGTCCGCCGCCGCCTCGTCGATCAGGTGCGTCGCCCACAGCACGGCGATGCCGTCGTCGCGGCAGAGGCCGTGTACGTGCTCGACCAGGCCGCGCCGGGTCGGCACGTCCAGCCCCACCGTCGGTTCGTCCAGCAGCAGCAGGGCCGGCCGGTGCAGCAGCGCCCGGGCGATTTCGACCCGCCGGCGGTGGCCGCCGTTCAGCCGGCGCACCTTCTCGTCGCGCCGCTCCAGCATTTCCAGCCGGTCCAGCTCGGTCTCGGCCCGCCGCGTCGCCTCGGCCCGCGCGATGCCTTGCAGGGCGGCGTGATAGCGCAGGTTCTGCATCACCGACAGGTCGAGATCGAGCGTCGGCTGCTGAAACACGACGCCGATCCGGGCCAGCGCCTTCAACGGCTGCTGGCGCAGGTCGTGGCCAAGGATGCGGACGCTGCCTTCACCGCTGTCGTAGAGCCGCGTGATCAGCGAGAACAGCGTCGTCTTGCCGGCGCCGTTCGGACCCAGCAGCACCGTGAAGGCGCCGGGCCGGATCGTGAAGCTGACATCGTCGAGCGCCCGCCTGGCGCCGAAGCTGTAGCTCAGGCGCTCGACGCCAAGCGCGATCCCGTCATCCGAAGGTTTACGCAAAACCGGCCGCCGCTGTTCGTCCCACTGCGGCCCAGCCTGTCCGTGTTGCCGGTCCGATGCAAGCGGCCTTTCGGCGGCGCCGGCCGCCGCTGACGCAGATCAACGTTCCGCGGCACCCGGTCCCGTAGACCCGTCAAGTGGACGTGTTTGTCGATATCCTGGTGCTGCTGGCGATCACCCGGCTGTTCGGCGTGGCGGCCGAGCGGCTGGGACAGACGGCATCCGTGGGCGAGATGCTGGCCGGCATCGTGCTGGCCGCGCTGATCGCCCTGTTCGGCGTCTCGCTGCCGGTCATCGGCCGGCTGCCGGACAGCGACGCCGTGGCGCAACTGGCCGAGGTCGGCGTCTTCTTTCTGGTCCTGATGGCCGGCGTCGAGCTGCAGCCGAGAAGCCTGGCCAGGTTCGCCGCCACCGGCTTCGGCGTCGCGTTGGGCGGCATGGTCGTGCCCATGGCCTTCGGCTTCGCGCTCGCCTGGATCTTCCTGCCGGACATCGCGGCGCGGCCGGCCCTGTCGATGCTGGTGGCGCTCGCCCTGTCGATCACCGCCATTCCGGCCACCGTCAAGGTGTTGATGGAGTTCGGCCTGCTGCGGAACCGGCCGGGCCAGATCATCGTCTCGGCGGCGCTGTTCGACGACGTCTTCAGCATCCTGCTGTTCGCCATCCTGGCCGCCGTGCTGAAGACCGGCGCGCTGCCGTCGGCGGTGGCGCTCGGCTGGATCGTGGTCAAGGCCATGGCCTTCTTCGGCCTGACCATGCTGCTCGGCGTGCATGTCTATCCCCGCATCGGCCGGCGCATCCGCCTGATGCGGGCGGCTGCCGTCGAGTTCAGCTTTCTGGTCGCCGTGGCCCTGGCCTACGGCCTGCTGGCCGAGCTGCTCGGCCTGCATTGGGTGCTCGGCGCCTTCATGGCCGGGCTGTTCTTCGAATCGTCCCGCGTCGGCGCCGCCGTGCACCTGGAGATGAAACTGCTGCTCAGCGCCGTCACCGGCGGCGTGCTGGGACCGCTGTTCTTCGCCTCGATCGGCCTTCAGGTCGACATGCGCGCCGTCGCCGAGGCGCCGCTGTTCATCCTGCTGCTGATCCTCACGGCGATCGCCGGCAAGTTCCTCGGCGCCGGCATTCCCGCCTATCTGGCCTGCCGCGACCGCCGCGAGGCCGGCCTGATCGGCATCGGCATGAGCGCGCGTGGCGCCTTCGAGCTGATCATCCTCAGCGTCGCGCTGAAGGCCGGCCTGTTCGCCCAGACCGAAGGCCGGGACGGCGTCGCCCAGCACCTGTTCTCGTCGCTGGTGCTGATGGCCGTCGCCACCACGCTGCTCACGCCGATCCTGCTGCGCTGGCTGCTCAGGCGCGCCGACCGGGACGGCGGCCGCTGACGGCCGGAAAACGCCGCGCCATGTCGGCGCCGATCGGAAATGCCGCTGGCGCCGCATGTGGCGCTCGGTCATCATGGCCGTCGGCGACAGGGGAGACGCGCATGAAGGTTCCAGGGCCCGACCATCCGATCAGCATCGCGGCCACCGGCGCCCGCGTGACCGTGACCTTCAACGGCCATGTCATCGCCGATACGGTCGAAGCGCGAAGCATGAAGGAAGCCGACTATCCCGTCGTCCACTACATTCCGCGCGCGCATGTCGACATGCGCGCCCTGCGACGCACCGGGCACGCGACCCATTGCCCCTACAAGGGCGATGCCGCCTACTGGACCATCGATGTCGACGGCCGGACGGCGGAAAACGCGGTCTGGAGCTACGAAGCGCCGTTTCCCGCCGTCGCCGAGATCGGCAACCATCTCGCCTTCTATGCCGGCAAGGTCGATGACATCACCGTCACCCCCGGCTGATGCCGGCATCCCGGTCCCGACGTCCAAACCCTGGAGGAGCGTTGACATGACATCCGCGCCAAACCGGCTGGCGGCCCTCGCCGCGGCGTTTTTCGGACTGGCCCTGCTGACGGCCGAGATCGCGGCCGCGCAGGAAAAGGGCGTGCGGGCCGGCTTTCTGCGCTGTGACGTGGAAGGCAGCCTGAGCTTCATCTTCGGCTCGTCGCGGGACGTCGCCTGCACCTACGTGCCGGACGCGGGCGGCCGCGAGGACAGCTATGGCGGCACCATCACGCAGTACGGCATCGACATCGGCTATCAGTCCAGCGGTGTCATCCTCTGGGCCGTGATCGCGCCGTCGTCGGACATCGGCCCGGGCGCGCTGTCGGGCAGGTATGCCGGCATCGCGGCCGACCTGGCGGCCGGGTTCGGGGTCGGCGCGAACGCGCTGCTCGGCGGTTCCGGACGGTCCATCGCGCTGCAGCCGCTCAGCGTCGAGGGCATCAAGGGCATCAATATCGCCGCCGGCATCGCCGGCCTGCAATTGCAGGCCCGCTAGGCGCCAAGCGCCGGACTGGCATCACCGGATCGGCGTATCGACCGGCGCCGCCGTCGGATGTACCCTCCGCCGGAAAGCGATTCTGGCGGGGTTATGTCGGTGCCGGACGGCGGGTATCGGGGATTCGAAAGAGTGGCGCGGATGGCCGGTGGCCTGGTTCCGGCCCTGGCGGCGCTGGCGCTCTTGTCCCTGCCCGGCGGCGCGGCGGCGCAGCAGCTTCCGGGCAGCGTCGATCCCGGCCGCCTGCAACAGCGCTTCGCGCCGCCGGCGCCCCCCGCGGCACCGCCGCCGGCCCTGCCGACGACGCCGCTCGACGCGCCGCCCGCCGAGCTTCGCGACCTGCGCTTCGTGCTCGGCGCGATCCGCGTCGAGGGCGCCACGGTCTACCCGCCGGCCGAGCTGGCGCCGATCTGGGCCGCCGATCTCGGCCGCGAGATCCCGCTCGCCCGGCTCTACGAGATCGCCAACCGGATCAGCACCCGCTACCGCCGCGACGGCTACGTCCTGAGCCGGGCCATCGTGCCGCCGCAGGACATTGTCGGCGGGGTGGCCACCATCCAGGTGATCGAGGGCTATATCGACCGGCTGCTGCTGAACGGCGAATTCGGCGGCCGCGCCGCCATCCTGCAGGCATTCGCCGAGAAGATCGTCGCCAGCCGACCGCTGCGGGCGCCGGTGCTGGAGCGCTACCTGCTGTTGATGCAGGACCTGCCGGGGCTGGCGGTGCGGTCGGTGATCCGGCCCTCGCCCGACGTGCCCGGCGCGTCCGATCTGATTCTGCTGGTCGGCCACGATTTCACCGGCGCCTTCGTGCAGGGCGACAACCGGGGCACGCGGTTCAATGGCCCCGAGCAGATGCAGGCCGCCGCGACCCTGAACTCGCCGTTCGGCTGGTACGAGACGCTGGCGGCGCAGACCGCGTTCACGCCCGGCGTCGACGAAACCCGCTTCTATTCGCTGTCCGCGTCCCTGCCGCTCGGCGCCGAGGGCCTGTCGCTGTCGCTCTCGGCCGGCCGGCTAACCAGCCGTCCGGGCTCGACCCTCGACGTGCTCGAGGTCGAGGGCCGGTCCGAGACCTATCGCCTGGGCCTGAGCTATCCGTTCATCCGCGCGCGCCGGCGGAACCTGCGCCTGCGCGCCGGTCTCGACCTGCTCAATTCCGAGACCGACGTGCTGCGGGAGCAGATCTCGAAGGACCGCGTCCGCAGCCTGCGCATCGCGCTCGACTATGACGGCATCGACCGCTATCGCGGCGTCAACCGCGCCAGCGCCGAGATCAGCCGGGGCCTCGACATCCTGGGCGCGCGGTCGGCGAACGCCGAGTCGGTCAGCCGCCAGGGCGGGCGCAACGACTACACCAAGGTCACGGCCGACCTGTCGCGGGTGCAGTTCCTGCAACGCGGCTGGTCGCTGCAGGCCGCCGGCCGTGGGCAATACGCCTTCGACCGCCTGCTGTCGTCCGAGGAATTCGGCGTTGGCGGCCAGGCCTTCGGCCGTAGCTACGACGGCTCCGAGATTCTCGGATCGCACGGCCTCGCGGGCTCGCTGGAGCTGCGCTACGAGCCGGCGCCGCCCGACGTCGCGCAGGACCTGCAGCTCTATGCCTTCTACGACATCGGCGCGGTCTGGCAGCGCAACGAATTCCCGAAGCGAGCACGCGAGAGCGCGGCGTCGGCCGGCTTCGGGATGCGCGCCACGATCGCCGAGTCGCTGACCGGCTATATCGAGCTGACCCGGCCGCTGACCCGCGTGCCGACCACCGACCGCGACGACCGCGAGCGCGGCTTCCGGCTGTTCATCTCGCTCAGCGCGTTTTTCTGAAGGTCCGAGGGCGCCAGGCCGCGACCCGATATCGCATGTTTCGAGACGGCCCCTGCGGGACCTCCTCAACATAAGGCCGGAGATCGATATCAAACGCCAACCTCACCCTGAGAGCCTGTGAAAGAATCGCACCGCAGCCACCCAGGTTGTCATCCTGGCGAAGGCCAGGATCCACGTTTGTTGTTTTTCAACAGG
>JANQKO010000381.1 GCA_028281075.1 Alphaproteobacteria bacterium
GATCGGCGCCAGCTCGTGTCGCTCGCCGCAGTCGAGGCAGCGCGCGTAGGTCGCGTTGCCGTGCAGCTCGATCAGCTTGTCCTCGGGCACGCCGCCGGCCTGGTGCAGGCCGTCGACATTCTGCGTGATCACCGCCGAGACGATGCCGCGGCGCACGAGCTGCGCAACCGCGCGATGGCCGCGGTTCGGCGCCGCCTTCTGCATGGTCTCGTCGACGGCGATCTTACGCCGCCAGGTCTCGCGCCGCCAGCGCTCGGAGGCGACGAAGTCCTGGTATTCGATCGGCTGGAACTTGGTCCACAGGCCGCCCGGGCTGCGGAAGTCGGGGATGCCCGACTCGGTGCTGATGCCGGCGCCGGTGAAGATCACGGCCGAACGGCATGCCTCGATCATCTGGCGCAGTTCCGCCGGGCCCGTCTGCACAATCGTCACGTCTGGCCTCCCTGATCCGGCCACAGCCTGTCCGCCAATCCGGCGCGAGTCAAACCGTGTTTGTGCGGGCCGGCGACGGGATTGACGCAATCCGCCGCCCCGCACGGATCGGCGGTTTTTGCCGGAAACGCCGAATTAGTCCGTCGGGTTCGCGGCATTTGTGGGAAAATTTCCGGCAGATGACCGATTCGAAACCACCCCGCATCGACGATCTCGACCGCCGCCTGATCGCCCTCGTGCAGGCCGACAGCAGCCTGTCCTACGCCGCGCTCGGCCGCCGCGTCGGCCTCTCCGTCTCGGCCGTGAACGAGCGGGTGCGTAAGCTGGAGCGGGCCGGTGTCATTTCCGGCTATTTCGCCCAGGTCGATCCGCGGGCCATCGGCCTCGACACCTGCGCCTTCGTCCGCGTCGCCGTCCCGCCGACGGCCGACACCACGGTGTTCCGCGACCGCGTTCTGGCGCGGGACGAAGTCATGGAATGCCATCGCGTCGCCGGCGACGACGGCTATCTGCTGAAGGTACGGACGGCCGGGACCGCGGCGCTCGAAGCCCTGATCGACGACCTGCTGCGGGACCTGCCAGGCCCGGTCCAGACCCGGACCGGCCTGGTGCTCTCGACCGTGAAGGAAACCGGCGCCCTTCCCGCCACCGCGCCATGACGGCCGGCGTCATGTCCCATTGTCGCCGAAAACGCCCCCCGCCGTCATGCCGGCGCAGGCCGGCATCCATGCGCCTGAACGACAGGCGCCGCGCCCGCCATCGGATGCCCATGGATACCGGCCTGCGCCGGTATGACCACCGTTGGGTGGCCGTCGCCGGGACGAGACACATGAAGACCGGGATCATCCCGGAACGAACGGCCGGGAAACCGGACCGGCGGTCATCGGGCGGATGCCGTCTCCCGGTTCCCCGTCCTACTCGGCGTCCGGCTGAACGTCCGGCGCCGCCTTGGCGAAGGCGTCCAGCGCCAGGCAGGCGCCGTTGATCCGCATCACCGTCGGATAGGGCGACATGTCGGCGTCGAAGCGCTGGGCGTTGTAGACCTGCGGCACCAGGCAGATGTCGGCGATGGTCGGCCCGTCGCCGTGGCAGAAGTCGCCGGTGGCCGGGCTGTCGGCCAGCAGCCGTTCCAGTGCCGCCATTCCCTGGCCGATCCAGTGCCGGTACCAGGTCGTCCGCGCCGCCTCCGAAACCCCGAGCTCGCCGGTCAGGTAATTCAGCACCTTGAGGTTGTTGATCGGATGTATGTCGCAGGCGACGACCTGCGCGAGCTGCCGCACGCGCGCCCGCGCCGCCGCGTCCGCCGGCAGGATCGGCGGCCGCGGCCGGGTCTCGTCCAGGTATTCCAGGATCGCCAGCGACTGCGACAGCGTCACGCCGTCATCGTCGACCAGCGTCGGCAGCAGGCCCTGCGGATTGAGCCTGAGATAGTCCGCCTCCAGATGCGCGCCCTTGCGCAGATGCAGATAGCTTTCCTCGGCCACCAATCCCTTGAGGTTCAGCGCGATGCGCACGCGATAGGCGGCCGACGAGCGGAAATAGGTATAGAGCTGCACGGATGACGTCCCCCGGGACCTGCTGGCGGTTGTTCCGACGAGTCCCACCTTGGCCCGCCGGTGGATCGATGGCAAGCCGCGTCAGGCGCGCGGCCAGACCAGCGGGAACAGGTCGCAGTCCATGACGTCGCCGTGGCCGAGGCCCGGGTCGCTGGTCGGGATCGCCACCTCGCCCCGCCGCACGGCGTAGCGCGCGTCGTCGCCGGTCCAGCGGGTCGCCAGCGCCCGCCGCCGTCCCGCCTGCCCCGCCGTGCCGGGCGCCCCGTGCACGATCATGGCCTGGAACACCAGGCAGTCGCCCGGTTCCAGCGCCCAGGTCAGGATGCGGTGCCGGTCGCGCTCGGCGTCGATGTCCGGCATCGGCGGCAGGCCGGTGCCGGCATAGGGCGAGCCGTCCATGAAATGATAGGGATTGAAGGTGCGGCCCCAGGCGTGGCTGCCGGCGAGATACTCGACGCAGGCCGCTTGCGGCACCGGGTCGAACGGCGTCCACAGCGAGCAGACCTGCCGGCCGTCGACCGCCCAGTAGGGCTGGTCCTGGTGCCAGGGCGTGCGCTCGGCCGTGCCCGGCTCCTTCACCAGAAGCTGGTCGTAGAAGAAGTTCACCCTGGCCGAACGCATGATCCGGGCGGCGATCCCCGCCGCCGGCGACTCGAAGACGAAGCGGCGGAAGGCATCGTGCCGCCGCCAGAGGTCGAGGTCGCCGAAGAACCGGCCGCCGCCGCCTTCCGGCGTGTAGTCCTCGGCATGCGGCCCCGGCGCCGCCATGGCCCGATCGACGGCCGCGCCCATCGCGACGATCCAGTCGGCGTCGAACATGCCGCGCAGCACCGTCACGCCGTCGCGCTCATAAGCGGCGATATCGGCCTCGGTGACGGCGTTTCCCGGCTCCCGGTTCATGGCGTCCCTGGCACTTGCAACACTAAACCATTTAGTTAAATATATCGCCGCCACCACGATGATGGAGGACGGCATGGCGGACGACATCGAAACCCAACTGGCCGGGAAATACCAGCGGTTGCAGGTGCTGGAGGCCGAGATCAAGGACCTTCAGGCGCGGCGCGCGGCGATGCCCGTGAAAGATTATGCCCTGACCACATCGGCGGGCGATGCCGTCCGCCTGTCGGACCTGTTCGGCGGCAAGGACGACCTGATCCTGATCCACAACATGGGCTTCGGCTGTCCTTACTGCACCATGTGGGCGGACGGCTTCAACGGCATCTATCCCTATATCCAGACCCGCGCCGCCTTCGCGGTGGCGAGCCCGGCCGCGCCCGAGGCCCAGCGCAAGGGCGCGCAATGGCGCGGCTGGACCTTCCCCATGGTCTCGGCCGCGGGCAGCACGCTGTTTAGGGACATGGGCTTCGAGACCGACGACGGCGCGCCGATGCCGGGCACGAGCGTCTTCCACCGCGCCGCCGACGGCACGATCGGCCGGCGCATGTCCACCCCCTTCGGCCCCGGCGACCGCTTCTGCAATGTCTTCAGCTTCCTCGACCTGCTGCCCGAGGCGGCCGGCGGCCGCCAGATCTGGTACGAGCCGAAGGCCCTGATCCCGGACGCGAAGCGGCACCCGGCCTAAGCCGCCCGCCAGACCGGGGGAAACATCTCGCAGTCCATGGCGTCGCCCGGCTTCAGGCCGTGGCCGGTGATCGGCGGCGAGATCTGGCCCGGGCGGTCGGCGTAGCGGGCGTCCTCGCCCAGCCAGCGGGTGGCGTAGGCCCGGCGCCGGCGGTCCGATGACACGTTGCCCGGCGCGCCGTGCAGCGTCAGCGCGTGGAAGAAGATGCAGTCGCCGGGTTCCAGCGACCAGCGCAGCAACTCGTACGCCCCCCGGTCCGCGTCGATGTCGGGCACCGGCTCCCAGCGCGCGTCCAGCGCCGCCAGTGCCGTGTTGTCCTGGTTGAAGAACATCGGCGCGAACCAGCGGCCCCAGCGGTGCGAGCCGGCGACGTATTCGACGCAGGTCTCTTCCGGCACCGGATCGAGCGGCAGCCAGATCGAGCCGACCATCTCGCCGTCGATCGGATAATAGGGCTGGTCGTGATGCCAGGGCGTGCGCTCGGCCGTGCCCGGCTCCTTCACCAGCAGATGGTCGTGATAGAAGGTGATCCTGCCGGCGCCCAGCATGCGGGCGGCGATGCGGGCCGCCGGCGACTCGAAGACGAAGCGCCGGCAGGTGTCGAACCGGCGCCAGAGCTGGAAGTCGACGAAGAACTCGCCCGGATTGCCCGCCGGCGTGTTGTGCCGGACCATCGGCCCCGGCGCCGCCTTGTCGCGCTCGACCGCGTCGGCCAGCGCCGCGATCCACTCGGGCTCGAACAGGCCGCGCAGGCAGACGGCGCCGTCGCGCCGGAAGGCGGCGACGTCGGCATCGGAAATGCCGACGGACGCGTCCATCCGAAGCGGGCTTGGAGAGCTTGCCTGACGGGTCGTCGTAGTAGCCCTTGATGATGTCGTCTTC
>JANQKO010000384.1 GCA_028281075.1 Alphaproteobacteria bacterium
GCCGGAGCCGTGGCCGCAACCGCACCGGCGCCGCGGTCAGCGGTTCCAGCCGCATGCCGAGCAGGTCCTCGACACGCGGCTGGCTGCCGACCAGGGTCAGATCGGCGCTGGGCAGGCCGGCCGCCTGCCAGGCGGTGAACGCCTGGTTCAGGCCATGGCCGCTGGAAAACGGCGCGACCGCGTATCTGAGCTTCGAGTCCGTCGTCGCCACCGCTCCGCGCGCGAGACACGCGCGCCCCTGATCTTCGCGGTACGCCCGTTGCGGGCGGTGAACCGATAGGTGCAAGCGCCTGCCCTTCCCTCAGTGCAGCCGGATTTCCTCGTCGCCTTCGGCGAGGTCGGCCAGCCGGTCGACATCGACCCGCACGTCGCGGCCCTGGGCGCTGATCTTGATCACCCGCATGGCCTGCAGGCGCGAGAACATCCGGCTGACGGTTTCCAGCGTCAGGCCGAGATAGTCGGCGATGTCGCAGCGCCGCATCGGCAGATGCAGGGCCGAGGGGTCTTCGCCGCGCCGGCCGGCCTGCTCGGACAGGTGCAGAAGGAACGACGCCACCCGCTCCATGGCCGTCTTGCGGCCGAGCCAGAGAATCTGGTTCTGCGCCGAGGCCAGGTCGTTGCAGGTGATGTCGAGCAGCCGTCGCCCCAGTCCCGGCAGATCGTCGACCAGCCGGTCCAGTTGCGCGCGGTTGTAGCGGCAGATCCGGACGTCCGTCACCGCTTCCGCCGACAGGCCATGGGTGCCGGTCGGCGTCAGTCCGCCGAATTGTCCGGGGAATATCCAGCCGGTGATCTGGCAGCGGCCGTCGGGCAGCAGCTTGTACAGCTTGACGACCCCCTCGATCACCTCGATCAGGTGATGGGCGGGATCGCCCTCGTAGAACAATGTCTCGCCGGCGCGCGCCGTCTCGATGTTGGTGACGGTCGCCAGCCGGTGTCGGTCTTTTTCCGCCAGATTGGCGAAGGCGTTCGCGCCAGAGGCCGCGTAACCGCCGGGGTTCGTCGAAGGAACCAAACCCTGCATAGCTGATCATCCTCTTTCGTGGCCCGATTGTGGGTTGTCTGAGGATGACGTTAAGCATGCCGTGTCACGGCAGGTTGTCGCCGGCTGCGGTTCTTTGCCGCAATGGGTGACGGAATGTGACGGTCTGTGACAAACTCGGCCGATGACTGGCGGCGCGTCGGGTTCTTGGGGCCATGGCAGCCTGTTGCGCGCGCCGGCCGCCCATTGGGGACAACGGACATCCGGGCCGCCATGCGTCAGGACGCTCATGTCTTAGTGGTCGACGACGACCCGCGCGTGCGTGAAATGCTGCGTGAATTCCTGACCGGCGAGGGGTTCCGGGTTTCGCTGGCCGATGGCGGCGACGAAATGCGCCCGATGGTCGCGGCGGGCGGCGTCGACCTCGTGCTTCTGGACCTGGTCATGCCGGGCGATGACGGCCTGACGCTGGCGCGGGAATTGCGGCGGGACACCAACGTGCCGATCATCATGCTGACCGGCAAGGGTGACGTGATCGACCGCATCGTCGGCCTGGAGATCGGCGCCGACGACTATATCGCCAAGCCCTTCCATCTGCGCGAGATCCTGGCCCGCGTGCGCAGCGTGCTTCGGCGCTGCATGCCGGACCGCGGGCGCGAGCCGCCGCCGGCACCGATCCCGCCGGCCACGTCCGGCTTCGAGTTCGACGGCTGGCGTTTCGACGCGACCCGGCGCACGCTCTACGACGCCCAGGGCGGGACGGTCGACCTGACCACAGGCGAGTTCGAGCTGCTGCGCGTGTTCGTCGAAAACGCCGGCAAGGTGCTGAACCGTGACCAGTTGATGGATCAGGCCAAGGGGCGGGAGTGGACGCCGTACGACCGTGCCGTCGACACCCAGATCGGCCGGCTGCGGCGCAAGATCGAGCCCGATCCGGCGAAGCCGGTCTGGATCAAGACCGTGCGCGGCGTCGGCTATGTCTTCACGCCGGCGGTGGCCCGGCTTTGACCGCCGGCGAGGCCATGTGCGTACGGCCTCTCAGCGGTCCAGCATGTCGCGCAGTTTCGCCGCCAGCTCGGACAGGCTGTGGGGCTTGCCCAGCAGCTCGCCGGCCTCGATCCGCCCATGCTCCCGCAGCACCGCCGGCTCGGCATAGCCCGAGGTGAACAGGACCTTCAGGGCCGGCCGCAGGCCGTGCGCCGTCTCCGCCAGATCGGTGCCCGACAGGCCGCCCGGCATCACG
>JANQKO010000435.1 GCA_028281075.1 Alphaproteobacteria bacterium
TGACGCTTTCCCGCCTTATCCGGTGCAGCTCGGCCCTGATGTTCACCAGTGGCGCGCCCCGGTTGATGACCTTGAAGCTGTAGCACCATTCGCCCTGCCTGTTCTTTCGTCGCGCGACCACGGGCGAAAGGTCCAGTTGCGGCTTGATCCGCGTCAGCAAAAGGAAGAACGCGACCGACGCGACCAGACCCGAGATAACGCTGTAGACGAATGCCATGTCGTCCCCCCCGTCGTCGTCGCGGACCGCCACCGACCGACATCCAGAGACCAATATCACATGTTTCGCGACGGCCCCCGCGGGACCGCCTCGACATGAGGTCGCGGCCTGATATCGAGGTCAGACCTCACCCCGAGGCACGCCCGGCAGGGCACGTCTCGAAGGGTCGGCCGACGCCCGCCGGCCGTTCCGATCAGACCGCCACCGGCAGCGACACAAGGCCGCGGAAGCGGGCGCGGCCGCCGCGGACGACGTCGCCGGCCCGGCGCAGGCCGGGGAAGCGTTCGACGAGCTGGCCGATGGCGATCCGGCCCTCCATGCGCGCCAGCGGCGCGCCGAGGCAGGCATGGATGCCGGCGGCGAAGGCGACATGGCGGTTCGGCGCGCGGGCGATGTCGAAGCGGTCGGGGTCGGGGAACTGCGCCGGGTCGCGGTTGGCGCCGCCGATCGCGGTCATGATCTGGGTGCCCGGCGGCATGGTGACGCCGCCGATCTCGATCGCCTCCGAGACGCCGCGGTTGCCGATCTGCAGCGGGCTGTCGAAGCGCAGCATCTCCTCGATGGCGCCGTCGATCAGCTCCGGCCGTTCCCGCAGCAGCCGAAGCTGGTCCGGGAAATCCAGCAGCGCGTTGACGCCGTTGCCGACCAGGTTGGTGGTGGTCTCGTGGCCGGCGTTCAGCAGGAAGATGCAGTTCTGGACCAGCTCGGTCTCGCTCAACCGGTCGCCGTCCTCCTCGGCCGCCAGCAGCTCGGCCATGACGTCCTCGCCATAGCGCTCCGGATGCCGGCGGCGGTCGGCCAGCACGTCCCTCAGATAGGCCTTGAACTCGGTCACGGCCTGGTTGCCGGTGGCGATCATCTCCGGCGTCGCCACCGGCTCCAGCGGTGTCAGGATGGCATTCGACCAGCGCTGCAACGGCTCGCGCTCGGCCGGCGGGATGCCGAGCATGGCGCAGACCACCTCGACCGGCAGCGCGAAGGCGAAGTCCCGGATCAGGTCCATGCCGCCGTTGGCGGCGCAGTCGGCCAGCAGCCGGTCGACCAGCTCGACGACGCGGTGCTCCAGCGCCGTCATGGCGCGCGGCGTGAAGGCATGCGCCACCAGCCGGCGGATGCGGGTGTGGTTGGGCGGATCGCTGAACAGCATCGACGTGGTGTGCTGCTCCAGCAGCGGTCCCTCGCCGAACTTGGCGACATACATCTCGGTCTTGTCCGAGGTCATCGACTTGGTGCGGTAGACCCGCGCCACGTCATCGTAGCGGGTGATGTAGTAGGTGCCGTCCCTGTTCCGGTGCACCGGATCGGTCTCGCGCAGCCGGTGGTAGGTCGGGAACGGATCGTCGAGGAACGCCCGCGGCAGATCGTAGATGTCGAACCGGCGGGTTTCTTCAGGCAGAGCCATTGGTTTCTCCCTCCCGGCGGTCGGCGGCGCTACTCGGCGGCCGCCCGCCAAGTCGTCTCGATGCCATCCATATTGGCGTAGAGCTTGATCAGCAGACGCCGGAGCTCGGCCAGCTCCGCCGATGCAAACCCTCGGGCCATGGCGGTCTCGTAGTGCCGCGCCAGCGGCGTCATGGCATTCGCGACGGCGCGCCCCCGGTCGGTGAGGTCGACCTCGACCGCACGGGCATCGTCTGGCTTGCGAATCCGGCTCAACAGGCCGCGTGAGACCATGTCGCCGACCAGGCGCGACAGCGTCGACAGCGGCAGGCTGGTGCCGGCGCCGAGGTCGTTCAGGCCCATCGGCCCCGATACCCGCAGGACCGCCAGCACCCGCCACATCGGCAGCGTGATGCCGTTCGCGCGCAGCGGCCCGGCGAACCCGGCCTCGACCCGGGGGCCGAGCCGGTTCACGAGATAGGGCAGCAGTTCGTCCAGCTTGAGCGCGTCCACGCGTGTCTCCTTGGCCGCTTATTATATTTCCAAATAGAATAATTCCAAATGGAAATATTAATTGACAAAAACGAACGATCGTCATCCTGGCCTTCGCCAGGATGACGACTTGTGATGGACCACCGTCGAGCGGCAGCCGCTCAGGACGGCGGGGTCGAGAAGCGGATGGTGCCGTTGTCGACGCCGTGGCGGACGACGTCGAGGCCGCCGGCGCGGACCATCCATTCCAGCCGGTGGTCGCGGTACTGGCGCTGCGCCTCGCCCGACATGATCTTGCCGGCGACGGCGCGGAAGCCGTCGAGCGCGGCTTTCGCCTCGGCGACCGTTCGCCGCACGCTGTCGCGGGCCCGGACGCGGTCGAGCCAGGCGGCGAGCGGGCCGCCTTCGGCCGGGGCCAGCTTGTAGAGCGCGGCGATCTGCAGATAGGGAAAGACCGCGATGTCGCCGAAGCCGAAATCCACGCCGTTGAAATAATCGCGATCGCCGAGCTGGCGCGCGAGCCAGCCGCAGATGGCGCCGACGTCCTGCGCGGCCCGGGCCTGCATGGCGGTCGCCGCCGCGCCGTCGGCGCGCTTGAACACCAGCAGCTCGGTCATGCCCCAGCAGGCCGCCTCGAACGGGCCGTCGCAGACCTCCTCGATCATGCGCACCCGCGCGCGGTCGGCGGGCGCGGACGGCAGCAGCGGTGGCGTCGGCCACTTGTCCTCGAGATATTCCAGGATGATGCTGGAATCGAAGATGCGGACCTCGCCGTCGACCAGCGCCGGCACCTCGCCGCGCGGGTTGGCCCGCGCCAGGTCCGGATCACCGCCGCCGAGCTGCGCGACCCGCGCCTCGAAGTCGATGCCCTTCTCGATCAGGGCGATCTTCACCTTCTGGGCATAGGGCGACAGTGCCACGTCATGCAAAACAACCATCCCGAACGCTCCTCGCTATCCGTCTAAGAACCCTCACCGCCTCGCGGCCCGTAGAACACCACCCAGGTCTCGAAATCGTCGCTGACGTCCTCGAACCGGTGCACGGCGCCGGCGGCCGCGAACAGCGCGTCGCCGGGACCGAATGGCACCCGGTCGTCGCCGTTCACGAAGGTACCGCTGCCGCGGGCGACGATATAGATCTCGTCCTGGTCGTGGGGCTGCTGCGGATCGCCGCCGCGCGGCGCGTAGTAGCGCAAGGTCATGCTGCCGTGCCGCATCAGCAGCGCGCTGGCCCGGCCCGCCGACGGCGGCGTCGCCCGGGCCTCGTCCAGCGTCGCGCGCCAGGGATCGGCGCCGGCGAACAGCATCGGCTGGGGTTGTGACATGGCCGCTCCTCCCGAATGACGGTCCGCGATCAAAGCGCGAAACCCGCGGCGCGTGAACCCCGAAACGGCCCGGACCGCGGGTGTCCGACGAATTGACAGGTCGCGGGCCGCTATCTATCCTCAGGAAGAAATTTGATCGATTTCTTCCTGAGGATAGATATGGCGCTGAATATCAAGGATGCCGAGACCGACAGCCTGGTGCGGCAACTGGCCGAGCTGACAGGCGAGAACATCACCGAGGCCGTGAGGAAAGCCGTGCTGAACCGGCTCGAGCAGGAACGCCGCCGGCGCGGCAAGAAGATCGATCTCGACGAGGTGGAGCGCATCATCCAGCGCTATGCGGCGCTACCGGGCGCCGACGACAGGCGTCCCGACGACCTGCTTGACTACGATCGCTGGGGCCTGCCGTCCTGATGGTGCTGGATACCTCGGCCCTGATCGCCATTCTCTGGAACGAGCCCGAGCGTCACGCCTTCGTCGATGCCGTTCAAGCCGATGCCACGCGCCTGATTTCGGCCGGTTCCATGTTGGAGGCAGCCATCGTCGTCATGCGCCGGGCCGGAACGGCAGCCGCGGCGCAATCCGTCGGCGAGCTCGACGCGTTGACACGTCAGCTCGGTCTCGCCGTCGAGCCGGTGACGGCCGGCCAAGCCGGCCTGGCGCGGGATGCCTATCTGCGTTTCGGCAAGGGCTTCCAGGGCGCCGGTTTGAATTTCGGCGATTGCTTCGCCTATGCGCTGGCAAAGGATACCGGCGAACCCCTGTTGTTCAAGGATGACGACTTCACGCGCACCGACATCGCGTCCTGCCTGTGATGCCCCCCGATCCAAGGCCGTACCCGACCGTGCGTATCGGTTGTCGCGGCGCCCGAGGTTGACCCGTCCTCCGCCGGGTGGAACCATGTCGGTCTGCGGTGACGGCATGGCCGTCATGGCTGCCGGTCCCGCGCCGTCGAGCCGGCAGGCACGATTATGGCGGGACCATGGGAAAGGAGGCCAGATCATGTCCTTCCGCCTGTTCCTGACATCGCTTGCCCTGCTGTTGACCGTGCCGCTGCCGGCCGCCCTGGCGGCGCCGCAGATCCTGGCGCTGATCACCACGAACGGCGCCACGCCGCTGACCTGCGCCGATGGCGTCTGCGCGGCCGAGTTCAGCGCCTTCTGCATGGAGCCGGACCGCGCCGGGCCGGGACACAAGAGCCCCTACCGGCTGGCCGGCACGCCGGCGAACGGCGATCTGACGCTGGTCGCCCGCACATCGACGGGCGCCGACCTGCGCCTGCCGGTCGGTGGCGAGGCCCGGTTCGAGAGCCTGCGCGGATATGCCGCGGTGCGCATCAGCCTGCCGGAACGCCTGCTGGCCGAGCTGGACGCGACGGCGCTGGCGATCGAGGTCGGCCGACGGGTGGCGCTGCTGCCGGTGGCGCTGGCGCGCCATCACCGGCCACACACGCCCGCGCAGATCGCCCGCGCGCTGGGGTCGAACCGGGCCATCGGCGCCAATATCGTCGACAATGGCGGCGACGGCGCCGATGCCGCGCGGTTGCTGAACCGTCTGATCAACGCGCTGCCGGCCGGGGACCGCGTCGACGCGGCGACCCGGCGGTCGCTATGGTCGCGAAGCGCGGCGACGGCGGCGCCGGCGCTGCTGGAGAGCGGCGGCGACAGGGCGAGGCGGGCCTACGGCGCCTGCCTGGCCGAGGTCTCGTCCGACGGGCGCTTCAGCCTGCGGCGCTGTCTCGAACATGCGCACGACCACGCCATGTGGGTGCTGAACCGGCGCTACTGGCTGGCGGTCGGCGGCCAAAGCTGATCTTTCAGGGCACGTCGATAAATTAGGCTGGCTGCGCCGGACGGCCGGCGTATATCCTGACGCATGGCGTTTCTGAATATTCTGCTGGTCGTCGCGCTGATCGCGATTACCGGCGTCCTGCTGTTCGGCGTGGTCAGCATGGCGAAGGGCGGCGACTTCAACCGCCGGCACGGCAACGCGCTGATGCGCTGGCGGGTGATCCTGCAGGCCGTGGCGCTGGGCATCATCCTGCTGATCTACCTGGCCAATCGCGGCTAGAGACGGCTAGAGGACGTCGTCATGGTAACCTTGTCGAAGATCTACACGCGCACCGGCGATGCCGGCGAGACCGGCCTGGGCGATGGCAGCCGGCGGCCGAAGACCGATACGCGCATCGCCGCCTACGGCACCGTCGACGAGGCCAATGCCGCCATCGGCCTCGCCCGGCTGCACACCGAGGGCGCGGCCGACGCCATGCTGGCGCGGATCCAGAACGACCTGTTCGACCTGGGCGCCGACCTCTGCACGCCGGAGGGCAACGAGCGTAGCGCCGGCGCCTTGCGTATCGTCAAGGCGCAGGTGGCCCGGCTGGAGGCCGAGATCGACGCCATGAACGACAAGCTGGCGCCGCTGAAATCCTTCATCCTGCCGGGCGGCACGGCGGCGGCGGCGCACCTGCACCTCGCCCGCACGGTCAGCCGCCGGGCCGAGCGGCTGATGGTCGCGCTGGCGGCGGCCGAGCCGGTCAACGACCAGGCCCTGAAATACATCAACCGGCTGTCCGACCACCTGTTCGTCCTGGGCCGGCACCTCAACGGCGACGGCGCCCGCGACGTGCTCTGGACGCCGGGCGCGAATCGCTGACGCCGGCCCATGCTGCACTGCACGCGATTCGTTGACTCGCCCTAGCCGGAGAACTATTTTGCCGGTCGATTTTCGAGCAGATTTCCAACCTCGCCGCCGATTTCCCAAGCCCCGACGGCGGTGTCGCCATTCACCCGGAGCGCGTCAAGAATGAAGATCCTGGTCCCCGTGAAACGGGTGGTCGACTACAACGTCAAGATCCGCGTCAAGGCGGACGGCAGTGGCGTCGACCTGAACAACGTCAAGATGTCGATGAACCCGTTCGACGAGATCGCCGTCGAGGAGGCGATCCGCCTGAAGGAGGCCGGCCAGGCGACCGAGATCGTCGCCGTCAGCATCGGCGTGCAGCAGTGCCAGGAGACGATCCGCACGGCGCTGGCCATGGGCGCCGACCGCGGCATCCTGGTGAAGACCGAGGAGGCGCTGGAGCCGCTGCACGTGGCCAAGATCCTGAAGGCGCTGGTCGAGAAGGAAAGCCCTGATCTGATCATCATGGGCAAGCAGGCGATCGACGACGACTGCAACCAGACCGGCCAGATGCTGGGCGCGCTGCTGAACTGGCCGCAGGGCACCTTCGCCTCGAAGCTGGAGCTGGCCGACGGCCGGCTGAACGTCACCCGCGAGGTCGACGGCGGCCTGCAGACCGTGTCGCTGAACATGCCGGCGGTGGTCACCACCGACCTGCGCCTGAACGAGCCGCGCTACGCCTCGCTGCCGAACATCATGAAGGCGAAGAAGAAGCCGATCGACGAAAGCGCGCCGGCCGACCTGGGCGTCGACACGGCGCCGCGCCAGACCACGCTGAAGGTCGAGGAGCCGCCGAAGCGCCAGGCCGGCGTCAAGGTCGAGAGCGTCGCCGAGCTGGTCGACAAGCTGCGCAACGAAGCGGGAGTGATCTGATGGCCGTCCTCGTCGTCGCCGAACACGACAATGCCGAGCTGAAGCCGGCCACGCTGAACGTTGTCACCGCCGCCGCCGCCATCGACGGCGACGTGCATGTCCTGGTCGCCGGCGCCGGTTGCGGCGCGGTGGCCGAAGCGGCGGCGCAGATCGCCGGCGTCTCGAAGGTGCTGGTCGCCGACGCGCCGCATTACGAGCATGTCCTGGCCGAGCCGATGGCCGATCTGCTGGTCTCGCTCGCCGACGGCTACGGCGCCGTGCTGGCCGCGGCCACGACCACGGGCAAGAACTACATGCCCCGCGTCGCCGCCCTGAAGGACGTGAGCCAGATCTCGGACATCACGGCGGTCGAGGCGGCCGATACCTTCGTGCGGCCGATCTATGCCGGCAACGCCATGGCGACCGTGCGGTCGAGCGACGCCTTCAAGGCCATCACGGTACGCACCACGACCTTCGCCAAGGCCGAGGCCACGGGCGGCGCGGCCGCGGTCGAGACCATCGGCGCCGCCGACGACCCGGACCTGTCGCGCTTCGTCGGCGCCGAGCTGTCGAAGTCCGAGCGGCCCGAGCTGACCAGCGCCCGGGTGGTGATTTCCGGCGGCCGCGGCATGCAGTCGGGCGACAACTTCCCGCTGATCGAGAAGGTCGCCGACAAGCTGGGCGCCGCCGTCGGCGCCAGCCGGGCCGCGGTCGATGCCGGCTTCGTGCCGAACGACTACCAGGTCGGCCAGACCGGCAAGGTGGTCGCGCCCGAGCTCTATATCGCCGTCGGCATCTCCGGCGCCATTCAGCACCTTGCCGGCATGAAGGACAGCAAGGTCATCGTCGCCATCAACAAGGACGAGGAAGCGCCGATCTTCCAGGTCGCCGACTACGGTCTGGTCGCCGACCTGTTCAGCGCCGTGCCCGAGCTGGAACAGGAGCTGGAGAAGCTGCCGCCGGCCTGAGCCGCGCGGCTGGCCGCGAGGAAGCGGGATGATTCAGACGATCGGTATTATCGGCGCCGGGCAGATGGGCAACGGCATCGCCCATGTCTGCGCGCTGGCGGGCTACGACATTCTGCTCTACGACAGCAGCGGCGACCAGCGCGACCGCGCCATGGCGACGATCCACGGCAACCTGAAGCGCCAGGTGGCGCGGCGGAAGATCGACGAGGACGAGATGAACGCGGCGCTGGCCCGCATCCGCGATGTCGACAGCCTGGACGCGTTCGCCAATGTCGACCTCGCCGTCGAGGCGGCGACCGAGGACGAACAGGTCAAGCGGCAGATCTTCACCGAGCTCTGCCCGGTGCTGTCGGAGACGGCCCTGATCGCCACCAACAGCTCGTCGATCTCGATCACGCGGCTGGCCGCCGCCACCGACCGGCCGGAAAAGTTCATGGGCATGCATTTCATGAACCCGGTGCCGGCGATGGAGCTGGTCGAGCTGATCCGCGGCATCGCCACCGAGCAGACCACCTTCGACGCCATCCGCGAGATCGTCGTCAAGCTGAACAAGACGCCGGCCAACGCCGAGGACTTCCCGGCCTTCATCGTCAACCGCATCCTGCTGCCGATGATCAACGAGGCGATCTACACGCTGTACGAAGGCGTCGGCAGCGTCGAGGCGATCGACACCAGCATGCGGCTCGGCGCGCACCATCCCATGGGCCCGCTGCAGCTCGCCGACTTCATCGGCCTCGATACCTGCCTGTCGATCATGCAGGTGCTGTACGAGGGCCTGGCCGACAGCAAGTACCGGCCCTGCCCGCTGCTGGTGAAGTATGTCGAGGCCGGCTGGCTCGGCCGCAAGACCGGCCGCGGCTTCTACGACTATAGCGGCGACACGCCGACCCCGACCCGGTGAGCGAGCGCCGCGAACACACGCGGCAAGCCGCGTCGGGCGAATACGAGCTGGCGGTCGGCAAGGAATCGGCGGCCTGCGTCCTGCGCAATCTGTCGATGGGCGGGGTCTGCGTCGAGACCACGCTCAGGGCCGGGGCCGGCAGCATCGGCGCGCTGGTGATCGACGCCGACAACCGGTTTCAGGTCACGGTGGTACGGTCCATGCCGGACGGCCTGGCGCTCACCTTCGACATGACCCAGCCGAACGTCAACCGCGTGATCGACTGGCTGACGGACCGGATCGGCGACGGTGGTTGATCCATTTGTCGGTGGTCTGAATGCCGAATAACCCCTCTCCCGCGCGCGGGAGAGGGAGGGACCCGCGCGACGGCAGTCGCGTGGGAGGGTGAGGGCAACGGCATTCGCAAATGTCGACGGGCCGCAATCGCGTTCGCCAAACCAAAAAACGCTCCGACAGGGTTGATCCGAGGCGCCGAATTGTGACCGGTACCGGCAGAATTGCGCGGCTCACGCCTGTTTCAGCCCTCACCCTCCCACGAGCTGTCGCTCGCGGGCCCCTCCCTCTCCCGCAGGCGGGAGAGGGTCAAGCCATGTCAGGAGCCCGCGGCATCCACGAAATAGCGCACCAGGCGGAAGGCCTCGGGCGCGGCCCAGTGGGCCGGGCCGATCAGGCGGCCGACCTCGCGGCCCTCGGTGTCGTAGAGGATCGTCGTCGGCAGGCCCAGCGAACGCATGGCGCGGTGGGTCTTCATGGTCTTGTCGTTGTAATGCGCCAGGTGCTCGACGCCGACCTCGGCATAGAACGGACCGATCACCGACGACCCCTGGCGGTCGGCCGAGATCGCCACCACCTCGAACCTGTCGCCACCGAACTCCGCCTGCAGGGCGTCGAGGTCAGGCATCTCGCGCCGGCAGGGGCCGCACCAGGTGGCCCAGAGGTTGACCAGCAGCACCTTGCCCCGGAAGTCCGCCAGACTGAGCTCCGCGCCGTCGCCGTCGACGAAACTGACCGCCGGCCCTGGCTTGGGCTCGGGCAAGATTGTAAAGTTCGCCATCGCGCCGGAAGCGAGATCGGCCGGCGGCTCGGCGGCCGCCGGCAGGGTGAGCGCCAGGCCCAGGCAGAAGCCGGCCAGGCCGGTCCGGAGAAAGCGAAATTTCGACACCTGTTTCAACACCCGTTTCGACATCGTCACCCTTTGCACGCGCCTACTCTGTAAACGCACTTCGTTAGGTAGGAGTTCAAGATATGACCGACAAGCCGCGGCGCGACGCCAACGCGCTCTGGGGCGGCCGCTTCGCCGGGGGCCACGCGGAGATCATGGAGCGGATCAACGCCTCCATCGACTTCGACCGCCGCCTCCATGCCGAGGACATCGCCGGCAGCCGCGCGCATTGTAACATGCTGGTGACGCAGGGAATCCTGACCGCGGACGACGGTCACGCGATCTTGAAGGGGCTTGACCAGGTCGAGGCCGAGATCGCCGCCGGCACGTTCAGCTATTCGGCCGCCCGCGAGGACATCCACATGCATGTCGAGGCGCGCCTGGCCGAGATCATCGGCGAGCCGGCCGGCCGGCTGCATACGGCGCGCTCGCGCAACGACCAGGTGGCGACCGACTTCCGGATCTGGGTCCGGGGCGCGCTCGACGAGCTAACCGCCGGGCTGGCAGAGCTGCAACGGGCGCTGCTGAGCCAGGCCGAGGCCCATGTGGACGCGGTGATGCCCGGTTTCACGCACCTGCAATCGGCCCAGCCCGTCACCTTCGGCCACCACATGATGGCCTATGTCGAGATGTTCGCGCGCGACGCCGGCCGCGCCGCCGATTGCCGGCGGCGCATGAACGAATGCCCGCTGGGCGCGGCGGCGCTGGCCGGCACCTCGTTTCCGATCGACCGCGAGGCGACCAGCAAGGCGCTCGGCTTCGACCGGCCGATGGCGAACTCGATGGACGCCGTGGCGTCGCGCGACTTCGCCATCGAATATCTCGCCACGGCGGCGATCTGCGCGACGCATCTGTCGCGGCTGGCGGAGGAAATCGTGAACTGGTCGTCGGCGCAGTTCGGCTTCGTGCGGCTGAGCGACGCCTTCAGCACCGGCTCGTCGATCATGCCGCAGAAGCGCAATCCGGACGCGGCCGAGCTGATCCGGGCCAAGGCCGGCCGGGTGATCGGCGACCTGAACGCCCTGCTGATCGTCATGAAAGGCCTGCCGATGACCTATTCGAAGGACATGCAGGAGGACAAGGAGCCGGTGTTCGAGGCCGCCGACACCATGGCGCTGACGCTGGCCGCCATGGCCGGCATGGTGCGCGACATGGGGGTCAATCGCGACGCCATGGCGGCCGCGGCCGGCGCCGGCTTCAGCACGGCGACCGATCTCGCGGACTGGCTGGTGCGCGCCGCGGGACTGCCGTTCCGGCAGGCGCACCACGTCACCGGCCGGCTGGTGGCGCTCGCCGAACAGCGCGGCTGCGACCTCGCCGACCTGTCGCTCGACGACATGACCGGCGTCGAGCCGGCGATCACGTCGGACGTCTTCGACGTGCTGGGGGTCGGGAATTCGGTGCGCAGCCGCACCAGCCATGGCGGCACGGCGCCGAGCCGGGTGCGGCAGGCGATCGCGGCGGCGAAGGCACGGCTGGCATGACCCGGCTGGTTTTCGCTATTCTGCTCGCCGTCGCGGCCACGGCCGGGCTGTCCGCCTGCGGCAAGAAGGGACCGCTGGAGGACCCGCCCGGCACGGCGGGCGACAAGGACGCCGAGAAGCGGCGGCCGGCAACGACGAATTGAGACCATGGACCATTTCAGCTATCGCGACGGCGAGATGTATGCCGAGGACGTGCCGCTGGCCCGCATCGCGGCCGAGGTCGGCACGCCGTTCTTCTGCTATTCGACCGCCACCATGGCCCGGCACTACCAGGTCTTCGCCGGCGAGTTCGCCGACCGCGATGCCCTGGTCTGCTACGCGCTGAAGGCGAATTCGAACCAGGCGGTGATCCGCACCTTCGGCGACATGGGCGCCGGCGCCGATGTCGTCTCCGGCGGCGAGCTGCGCCGGGCGCTGACCGCCGGCATCCCGGCCGACCGCATCGTCTTCGCCGGCGTCGGCAAGACCAGGACCGAGATGGCCGAGGCCCTGGACGCCGGCATCTACCAGTTCAACGTCGAGAGCGAGCCGGAGCTCAAGGCCCTGAGCGAGGTGGCGGCGGGCCGCGGCGTCGCCGCGCCGGTGACGGTGCGGGTCAACCCCGACGTCGATGCCAAGACGCACGCGAAGATCACCACCGGCAAGTTCGACAACAAGTTCGGCATCCCCTGGAACCGGGCGCACGACATCTACCGCCTGGCCGCCGGGCTGCCGGGCTGCCGGGTGGTCGGCGTGTCGCTGCATATCGGCTCGCAACTGACCGACCTGGCGCCCTACGAGACCGCGTTCGGCCGCATCGTCGACCTGGCCGGCGCGCTCAGGGCGGACGGCCACGACATCGCCCGCATCGACCTGGGCGGCGGCCTGGGCATTCCCTATGGCGGCGAGACGCCGCCGACGCCGGCGGAATACGCCGCCATGGTCCGGCGGGTCGTTGGCGATATCGATTGCCGGCTTATATTCGAACCGGGCCGCATGCTGGTCGGCAATGCCGGCGTGCTGGTGGCGAAAGTCATCTACGTGAAGGACGAGGGCCGCCGCTTCGTGATCCTCGACGCCGCCATGAACGACCTGATCCGGCCGTCGCTGTACGATGCCTGGCACGATATCGTGCCGGTGCGGCAGGCCGCGTCCGACGCGGCGCTCGGCGCTGTCGACTATGTCGGTCCGGTCTGCGAATCCGGCGACGTGCTGGCCGCGAACCGGCCGGCACCGCCGCTCGATCCCGACGATTTGATCGCGGTGCGCTCGGCCGGCGCCTATAGTGCGGTCATGTCCTCGACCTACAACAGCCGGCCGCTGGCGGCCGAGGTGTTGGTGAACGGCGACGATTTCGCCGTGGTCCGGGCGCGCCAGACCCTCGACGACCTGCTGGCGCAGGACCGTCTGCCGCCCTGGCTGGCGGCCGGCGGCGGCGCCGAACGCGGAGCGGCCTAGTGCATGACAAAACCTATATCGGACGCCGCCTGACCCTGGCCTGGCTGGCCCTGTGCTGGGAGCGGCTGTGGCCGGCGCTGTGGCCGGCGACCGCCATCGCGGCGGTTTTCGTCGCCGTGGCGCTGACCGACCTGCTGCCGGTCCTGCCGGGCTGGCTGCACGCCCTGCTGCTGCTGGGCACGCTGGCGGCGTTCGGCACCCTGCTCTGGCGCGGCCTGCGACACCTGCGGCTGCCGGACGTTCCGCTGGCGCAGCGCCGGGTCGAGCGGGTCAGCGCGCTGCCGCACCGGCCGCTGACGGCCATCGACGACACGCTGTCGAGCGAGCGCGACGGCGCCGCGCAGATCCTGTGGCAGACGCACCAGCGCCGCATGCGCGAGACCGTGGCCCGCCTGAAGGTCGGCCTGCCGCATCCCGGCCTGGTGGCCGGCGACCGTTTCGCCGTGCGCGCCGTGGTATTCCTGGCCCTGATCATCGGCCTCGCCGTCGGCATCGGCGACGGCGGCGACCGCCTGGCCCGCGCGGTGACGCCCGACTTCTCGGGCCCGGCACCGGTCGCGGCCGAGCTCGACGTCTGGATCAATCCGCCGGCCTATACCCGCATCGCGCCGACCCAGTTGCCGCCGCGGGGCAGCGACAGCGTCGTGCACGTGCCCGTCGGCAGCACCGTGCTGGCCCGGGTCTTCGGTGGCGACGGCCAGCCGGTGCTGAAGGTCGACGAGGCGGCGCAGTCGTTCGAGACCGTCGACGCGCTGAACCACGAACTGAGCCGGGAACTGACCGAGGGCCAGCGCCTGTCGGTGTCCCAAGGCGAGACCGAGCTGGCGGCCTGGCCAATCTCGCTGGTGCCCGACCTGCCGCCCGAGATCGCGCTCAGCGAAGAGCTGTCGGTGACGCTGCGCAACGCGCTGAAGATCGATTACGAGGCCGCCGACGATTACGGCCTGACCGCGGTGCGGACCGAGATCCGGCTGCGCGACAGCGAAAACGACGAGGTGCTGGTGCTGGACATGCCGCTGCCCGGCATCGGCCTGCAGACCGCCACCGACACCGCCTTCCATGACCTGACGCCGCATCCCTGGGCCGGTCTGCCGGTGACCCTGGAGCTGATCGCCACCGACGGCATCGAGCAGGACGGCTATAGCGAGCAGATCGACTTCGTGCTGCCGGAGCGCGGTTTCAACCACCCCGTCGCCAAGGCCATCATCGAGCAGCGCAAGGAGCTGTCGCGCGCGCCCGAGCGGCGGCGGGTCATCGCGCTGGCGCTGGCCGGCATCGCCTCGGGCCCGGAAACCTATGACGAGGACGTCGTCGTCTACCTGTCGCTGAACAGCGCCGTGTCACGGCTGCGCGATGGCGGCGGCAAGCAGGACATCGCCGGCGTACAGGACCTGCTCTGGGATACCGCGCTCAGGATCGAGGACGGCAAGGTCTCGCTGGCCGAACGGGCGCTGCGCGAGGCCCAGCAGGCGCTGATGGACGCGCTGGCCCGTGACGCCGACGACGCCGAAATCGAGCGCCTGATGGACGAGTTGAGCCAGGCCTTGCAGGAATACCTGCAGGCCATGGCCGAGCAGGCCATGCGCCAGGCCCAGAACGGCGAGCAACCGCAGCAGATGGACCCGAACAGCCGCATGGTCGAATCCCAGGACCTGCAGGACATGATCGAGCGGGCCCGCGAGCTGAGCCGCATGGGCGCCAAGGACGCGGCCCGCGAGATGCTGCGCCAGCTCCAGGAAATGCTGGAGAACATGCGCAACGGCCAGATGATGGCCATGCCGCAGCAGATGCAGGGCGCCGAACGCGCCATGCGCGAGCTGAACGACCTGATGCGCCAGCAGCAGCGCCTGCTGGACGAGACCTTCCGCCGCTCGCAGCAGGGCCAGCCCGGCCAGCAACAGCAGCAGGGCCAGCAGCGCGGGCAGATGCCGCAGATGGGCCAGCGCGGCCGGATGCCGCAGCCCGGACAGCGCGGCCAGCAGCCGGGGCAGCAGCCGGATGGCCAGCCGATGCCCGGCATGTCGGCCGAGCAGGAAGCGCTGCGCCGGCAATTGTTCGACATCATGCGGCAGATGGGCGAAAGCCTGGGCGATATTCCGCGCCCGTTCGGCCGCGCCGAGCAGGCGATGCGCGATTCCCGCGACGCGTTGCAGCAGGGCCAGGCCTCGCCGTCGGCCGAGGCCCAGACCCGGGCGCTCGATCAGTTGGCCGAGGGCATGCGGTCGCTGGCCGAGGAGATGGCGCAGCAGTTCGGCAACGCGCAGCAGAACGGCGAGCAGATGGGCGTGACCGACGAGGACCCGCTCGGCCGCAACAATCCGCAGGGCGGCCTCAACACCAGCGACGTGGCGATCCCCGAGGAGGCCGATCTGCAGCGGGCGCGCGAGATCCTGGACGAACTGCGCCGCCGCGCCGCCGACCGCACCCGCCCGCCGGCCGAGCACGATTACATCGACCGGCTGCTGGAGCAGTTCTAGCAGGCGGTCGCCAAGTCCCCTCTCCCACAAGTGGGAGTGGAAACTACCCGAACCGACTAACCATCCTCAGCGGCCAGCGCCGCGTCGACGGCGGCGACGATCTGTTCCAGGTTGAAGGGCTTCGAGATCACGTCGTGGATCAGCGTGTCGAGATTGTAGGCGCGCTTCTTCTGCTCGGCGAAGCCGGTCATCATCAGGATGCGCAGGTCCGGATAGTCCCGCGCGGCCTTCAGCGCCAGCGCGATGCCGTCCATGATCGGCATGACGATGTCGGTCAGCAGCAGGTCGAACCGGTCCCGCGCCAATGCCTCCAGCGCCTGGGCGCCGTCGGCGACACCCTCGGCCTCGTGGCCGTGCGCCTCGAGCGCGCGGGTGACGAAGCGGCGAACCGCTTCCTCGTCGTCGGCGACCAGAATGCGCGCCATGCCCCGCCTCAATCCACGGTGTCGTTCTGGACCACGCCGATATACGGCAGCTCGCGATAGAAGTTCGCGTAGTCCAGGCCATAGCCGACCACGAACAGGTCCGGCGTCTCGAAGCCGACATGGTCGGCCGTGACCTCGGCCTTGCGCTTGCCCGGCTTCTCCAGCAGCACGCAGATCTCGACCCGGGCGGCGCCGCGGTCGCGGATCAGGTCACGCGCGAAGGCCAGGGTCCGGCCCGATTCGAGGATGTCGTCGACCAGCAGCACGTTGCGGCCGGCGACGTCGTCGGTGATATCGCGCAGCACCGTGACCGTACCCTTGCTCTCCATGCCCGTGCCGTAGCTCGACAGCGACATGAAATCGACCTGCGGGTGCGCGCCGGCATGGTGCAGCGCCCGCAGCAGGTCGGCCGCGAACACGAAGCTGCCCTTGAGCACGGCGATGATCATCAGATCATCACCAAGCGACCCGGCGATATCCTCGGCGAGCACGGTGACGCGCGCGTCGATCTCGCCGGCGGAGTAGAGGATCTCGACCTGGGCTTCCGGCCTGTTCACAGCTTACCTCGCCGTCTCTCAACGCGGTTCGACACGCGCCGCCGCCTCAGGGATCCACGATGAACGTGACCGCCAGGCTGCGCGCGTTGGCCGGCGGATTCGGCAGGCGGGTATTGAACGGCACCTGCTGGCCGGCGGCAAGCTCGCTCGCGGCCAGGGTCACGGTCCAGTGGAAGATTTCCTCGCCCGCCGCGTCGCTGAGCGCCACCCGCAGGCGGGGCACGTCCCGCGCCGACTCGCTGGTGTTCGAGATCTCGCCGCCGACCAGCAGCACGGGCTGGCCGCCCTCGCGCGCGCGCTCGAACGTGACGTTGCCGATGTCGAGCCCGAACTCCTCGGGCGGCGGCGGCGCCTCGGGCAGCTTGACGATCTCGTAGAGCTGCGAGGCCGGCGGCCAGAACGCGACCAGCGGCTCGCGGAACAGCGCGACGCCGCCCACGACACCGGCCACGAAGACCACCAGCATCAGCCAGCCGGCCCACAGCCAGCGGCCGCCGCCGGCCGCCGCGGCGACGGGTGGCGGCTGTTTCGCCACCGGCGTTTCCGCCGGCACGGCCGGCGCCGCGTCGCCGTCGTCCGATGGCGTTTCGGCGATCGCGTCGGTGACATCCGTGGTATCAGTGACGTCGGTGGCATCAGCGGCTTCGGCCGCTTCGGCCGCTTCGGCCGCTTCGGCCGCTTCGGCCGCTTCGGCGAGCGCGGCGATCACGGCTGCCGCTTGGGGCTCCGTCTCCGCTTCGGTCTCGGGTTCCGGCTCGGGCTCGGGCTCGGATATCGGCTCGGGATCGGCGTCGACGGCCGTCTCCGGTTCCGGCTCGGGCGCCGGTTCCGGTTCGGGCGCCGCGTCGGGCGCCGGCGCCTCGGACACGGTCGCCGCGTCCTCGGTCGGCATCTGGTGCCAGCGGTGGCCGCAGCGCACGCACTTGACGGTCCGGCCACCGTCCCCCAACGCCACCGCGTCGACATTGTACCGCGTGGCGCAGGAAGGGCAGGTCAGGATCATGCCGCGCGCGCCGGCCGCGCGAGACGTCTCACGACACTGTCCCCACGCGTCCGCCCCTCACATACCGCCCCCGTTGATCGTCCTGCATTTCCTCGCATCTTCGCCGAGTTGTAGGCGTTTGTTTACCTTTCGGCAAGATCGTGTGGCGCCGTGTCGCTGGACGGACGGCGCCGGGCCATGGCATGCTCGCGCCGCCGCAGTTGGAGGGTCTCAATCTCTGTGGTCCGATTCGAGAATGTCGGCATGCGCTACGGTCGCGGCCCGGAAGTGCTGCGCGATATCAGCTTCACGCTCGATGCCGGCACCTTCAGCTTCCTGACCGGTCCGAGCGGCGCCGGCAAGTCCTCGCTGCTGAAGCTGCTCTACCTGGCGCAGCGTCCGTCGCGCGGCCTGGTGACGCTGCTGGGCCATGACGTCTCGACCATGACGCGCGCCGGCCTGCCGGCGCTCCGGCGGCAGATCGGCATCGTGTTTCAAGACTTTCGCCTGCTCGGCCACCTGAGTGTTCTCGACAATGTCGCATTACCGCTGCGAATCGCCGGCGACGGCGGTCCGCGCGTCCGCGACAACGCGGTCGAGCTGCTGGAATGGGTCGGGCTGGGCGAGAAGCTGCAGGCCCGGCCGACGACGCTGTCCGGCGGCGAGCAGCAGCGCGTCGCCATCGCCCGCGCGGTGATCAGCAAGCCGAACCTGCTGCTGGCCGACGAGCCCACGGGCAATGTCGACGACCATGTCGGCTATCGCCTGGTGCGGCTGTTCGAGGAACTGTACAAGACCGGCACCACGGTCGTGGTGGCGACGCACAACAAGTCGCTGGTCAACCGCTTCCAGCATCCGCGGCTGGTGATCGAGAACGGCGAGCTGACCGACGTCAGCGGCGTCAGCCGGGTGAGCTGAAATGGCACGACAGCCCGTCCTGGTCCCGGACAGCGAGGGCGCCGGCCGCTTCCTGCCCTGGGTGATCGCGGTCATGACCTTCCTGGCGACGCTGATGACGGCGGGCGCGCTGGCGACCGACACCGCGATCCGCGGCTGGAGCAGCGCGCTGACCGGCACGCTGACGGTCGAGATCGCCGCCGATCCGGACGCCGACATGGACGCGCGCGTCGCGGCCACGGTCACGCTGCTGCGCACCACCGCCGGCGTGCGCGACGCCCGGCCGCTGGAACGCGCGGAGATCGCGCGGCTGCTGGAGCCATGGCTGGGCCGGAACGGCCTGATCGACGACCTGCCGGTGCCGCGCCTGATCGACGTCGAGCTGGACGACGCGGCCGAGCTGGACATCGGCCGTCTGGCCGGGCGGCTGGCCGAGCGCGTGCCGGGCGCCCGCATCGACGATCACACGGCCTGGCTCGACCGGCTGGTGCATCTCGCCCGTGGCCTGCAGTTCCTGGCCGCCGGCATCGTCCTGCTGATCGGCCTGGCCATGATCTGCGTGATCGTTTTCGCCACCCGCGCCGCCTTCGCCGCCCATCACGACGTCATCGAGGTGCTGCATCTGATCGGCGCCCGCGACGCCTATATCGCGCGGCATTTCCAGAACCACGCGCTGGCCATGGGCCTGCGCGGCGGGCTGGCCGGACTGGCGCTGGCGGCATTGACCTTGCTGCCGCTGGGCTACGCCGCCGCCGATCTCGGCCTGCCGGTCCTGCCCGAGCTGTCGTCGCCGCCGCTGCCGGCGGCGCTGTTGCTGCTGATCCCGGCCGCCGCCGCGCTGATCGCCCTCGTCACCGCGCGGACAACGGTGTTGCGGGCGCTGTCGCGAATGCCGTAGGACCGCGCGATGTGGCCGAGAGAATGTCCGCCACGACGCCCGTCCGGGACGCGAGGCCGACGTGAACGACTATAAGGAAGCCAAGCTGCGCCGGTCGGACGCCGCCATGCGGCGCCCAGTCCTGCCGACGCTGTTGTGGCTGGCCGGCGCGCTTGCCTGCCTGTGGCTGGGCGGGCTGATCCATTTCGCCAACGGCCTGCCGCGGGCGGTCGACGACCCCGACGGCGTCACCGACGCCATCGTCGTTCTGACCGGCGGCGCCGAGCGCCTGGACGTCGGCCTGGCGCTGCTGGTCCAGGACCGCGCCAAGCGGCTGCTGATATCGGGCGTCGACCGGGCGACGACGGCCGAGGCGCTGCGCGCGCAGAGCCCGGCCACGCCGGAGCGCTTCGCCTGCTGCGTCGATCTCGGCCACGAGGCCGTCGACACCGTCGGCAACGCCGTCGAGACCGCGATGTGGGCCCGGACCGGCGGCTACCGCTCGCTGCGCGTGGTGACGGCCAGCTATCACATGCCGCGCAGCCTGCTGCTGTTCCGCCACTACATGCCCGATGTCGAGCTGGTCGCCAATCCGGTGTTCCCGGCGCACGTCAAGCTGGCGCGCTGGTGGATCTGGCCCGGCACGGCGAAGCTGCTGGCCGTCGAGTTCAACAAGTATCTGGTCAGCCTGCTGCGGGTCCAGGCCGGCCCCGGTCCCGCCGCCGACGGCGGCACGTGACCGACCCGCCCGGCATGGGGACGAAGCTCCGGGCGCTCGCCTTCAACGCCGCCTTCTTCGCCTGGTCGGCCGTGCTGGTGCTGTATTACACGCCGTCGCTGCTCATGCCGCGGCATATCCTGGTCGGCGGCCAGCGCCGCTGGACCAGCCATGTCAACGCGCTGCTGCGGGCGATCGCCGGGATCCGGATCGAGATCCGTGGCCGCGACCGGCTGCCGGCCGGGCCGTTCATCGCCGCCGCCAAGCACCAGTCGGCCTGGGACACGCTGATCTGGCACACCGAGCTCGACGACCCGGCGATCGTGCTGAAGAAGGAGCTGCTGTCGATCCCGATCTACGGCCAGATGTGCCGCAAGAGCCGGATGATCGCCGTCGACCGCGCCGGCGGACCGTCGGCGCTGAAAGCCATGGTCGCCGACGCCCGGACCGTGATCGCCGGCGGCCGGCCGGTGGTGATTTTCCCGCAGGGTACGCGGACGGCCCCGGGCGCGCCGGTCGATGACGCGCCCTATCAGCCGGGCGTCGCCGCGCTCTACCGGGCGCTCGGCGTGCCGGTGGTGCCGGTGGCGCTGAATTCGGGCCTGTTCTGGGCCCGGCGCAGCTTCCTCAAGCGCCCGGGCACGATCGTCATGGAATACCAGGCACCGATCCCGCCCGGCCTCGACCGGCGCGGCTTCATGGCGGCCTTGACCGAGCGCATCGAGGGCGGTACGGCCCGCCTGGAGGCGGAAGCGCGGGCTGCGGCCGCCGCGACACCGGGACGGAAGGAGAGCGCATGACCGGCATCGCCCTTGTTACCGGCGCCAGCCGCGGCATCGGCGCGGCCACCGCCCGCTGGCTCGGCGCGCGCGGCTATGCCGTCGGCGTCAATCACCGCGACAGCGCCGCCGAGGCCGAGGCCGTCGTCGCCGACATCGTCCGCTCGGGCGGCCGGGGCGTCGCCATCCGGGCCGACATGGCGCGCGAGGCCGACATCGTGGCCCTGTTCGCGGCCGTCGACCGCGAGCTCGGGCCGCTGACGGCGCTGGTCAACAATGCCGGCGTCACCGGCCCCAACGGCCGCCGGGTCGTGGACCAGGACGCGGCGATCCTCGACCGGATACTGCGGATCAACGTCGCCGCGCCGTTCCTCTGCGCGCGCGAGGCGGCGCGGCGCATGTCGACGGCGCGCGGCGGCGCCGGCGGCCGCATCGTCAACGTCTCGTCCACCGCCGCCGGCCGCGGCAGCCCGAACGACTGGGTCGACTACGCCGCCTCGAAGGCCGCCGTCGATACCTTCACCCGGGGGCTGGCCCTGGAGGTGGCCGACGAGGGCATCCGCGTGAACGCCCTGGCGCCCGGCCTCGTCGATACCGAGATCCACGCCCGGGCCGGCGCGCCGGACCGGGTGGCGGCGCTGGCCGGACGGATTCCCGTCGGGCGGGCCGGCACGGCCGAGGAGATCGCGGAGAGCATCGGCTGGCTGATCCGCGACGCGCCGGACTATCTGACCGGCGCCGTCCTGCCCGTCGGCGGCGGCTTCTAGCCTTGATTCGGCGGCCGGCCTGTGGATCGTTGCCGGGATAACCTGTGGATCGGCACGGTAAACCATAGGATTAGGCGGGCGCGGCCACTGGCCGGCCTGTGGAAAACAATAGTCATGAGGATAAGCCGGCCCCGCCGCGACAGCCCGTTGCCAGCGCATATGTACAAAACAAGAACAAACCTGTAAGATGGCGCGTATCCATCGGCACCGACGCGCATTACAATCCGGTGGCCGGAACCCCATGCAACGGCAGCTAACGTGATGTCCACCGCCGCACCGATTTCGCAGCAGATCTGGGACATGAAGTACCGGCTGAAGGCGCCGGACGGGACGCCCGTGGACAACACGATCGAGGACACCTGGGCGCGGGTCGCCGGGGCGCTGGCCGCGGCCGAGGCCGACCCGGCGGCCTGGGAACCCCGGTTCCGGGCGGCGCTGCGGGACTTCGCCTTCCTGCCCGCCGGCCGCATCCTCGCCGGTGCCGGCACCGCGCGCAACGTGACGCTGTTCAACTGCTTCGTCATGGGCACGGTCCCCGACGACATGGGCGGCATCTTCGAGCACCTGAAGGAAGCCGCCCTGACCATGCAGCAGGGCGGCGGCATCGGCTACGACTTCTCGACCCTCAGGCCGAAGGGCGCGCCGGTGAAGGGCGTCGGCGCCGACGCCTCGGGCCCGCTCACCTTCATGGACGTCTGGGACGCCATGTGCCGGACGATCATGAGCGCCGGCCACCGCCGCGGCGCCATGATGGCGACCATGCGCTGCGACCATCCCGACATCGAGGCCTTCATCGACGCCAAGCGGGCGCCGGGGCGCCTGCGCATGTTCAACCTGTCGGTGCTGGCGACCGACCCGTTCATGGCCGCGGTCAAGGCCGACGACGCCTGGGACCTGGTCTTCGACGGCCGGGTCTACAAGACGGTGCGCGCCCGGGCGCTCTGGGACCGGATCATGCAGGCGACCTATGCCTATGCCGAGCCCGGCGTGATCTTCATCGACCGCATCAACCACCGCAACAATCTCCATTATTGCGAGGAAATCCACGCGACCAACCCCTGTGTCACGGCCGATACCTGGGTGACGACCGCCGACGGCCCCCGGCAGGTGGGCGACCTGCAAGGCGCGCCCTTCACCGCCGTCGTCGACGGCCGGATCTATCCATCCACCGCCGACGGTTTCTTTTCGACCGGCCGCAAGCCGGTGTTCCGGCTGACCACCAGGGAAGGCCACGCACTCCGTCTGACCGCCGATCACCCGGTGCGGACCGTTGCCGCGAAGTCCCGACATCGCATCGACTGGACATGGACGAAGGCGGCCGATCTCGGACCGGGCGATGAAGTGGCCCTGCATGATCACCGGACGGCGGCGGCCTGGCCGGGCGCGCGCACGTACCACGAAGGCTACCTCGTCGGCCTGCTGGTCGGCGACGGCGTCCTCAAGCAGGACAAGGCCGTGCTGTCCGTATGGCCCGGCGAAGCCGTCGCCAATGGCCCGGCACAGCGGCCCGGCGTCGCGGGCGCCATGAACGCGGCGTTCGAAGCCGCCCGGTCCCTGCCCCACCGAAGCGACTTCGCGGGATGGATGGCCGTGCCGGGACGTGGCGAGTATCGGCTGGCGTTGGGCGCCTTGCGGACGCTGGCCCTCGATCTCGGCATGTCGCCGGGCAACAAGGCGATCACGCCGGCCGTGGAGCGGACGTCCGGCGACTTCTACCGGGGCTTCCTGCGCGGTCTGTTCGACGCGGATGGAACCGTGCTCGGCAGCCAGGAAAAAGGCGTCAGCGTGCGTCTGGCGCAGAGCGACCTGCCGCGCCTGCAAGCCGTGCAACGCATGCTTCTGCGCCTCGGGATCGCCGCGTCGATCTATCCCAACCGCCGCGCCGGCGGCCTCCGGCCGCTGCCCGACGGCAAGGGCGGCGTGAAGGACTACCATTGCCAACCCTGGCATGAACTGGCGATCAGCAACGAGAACGTCATCCGGTTCGCCGAATTGGTGGGCTTCGCCGACACCGACAAGGCGAGGCGCCTCGAGGCGTTGATCGGTGACTATCGGCGAACGCCGAACCGCGAACGGTTTCTCGCCCGCGTGGCGGCCGTCACGGCCGACGGCGAGGAAGAGGTCTTCGACGTTCAGATCCCCGGCATCAACGCGTTCGACGCCAACGGCCTCCATGTCCATAACTGCGGCGAACAGCCGTTGCCGCCGTACGGGGCCTGCCTGCTGGGATCGGTGAACCTGGCCCGGCTGGTGGTGGACCCGTTCGGCGAGGATCCGCATCTCGACCTCGCGGCGCTGGACGAGCTGGTGCGCACGGCCGTGCGGATGATGGACAACGTGACCGACGTGTCGCGCTTTCCGCTGCCGCAGCAGCAGCACGAGGCGCTGGCCAAGCGGCGCATCGGGCTCGGCGTCACCGGGCTCGCCGACGCGCTGATCTTCTGCAAGGCCCGCTACGGTTCCGAGCGCGCCATCGCGCTGACCGAAACCTGGCTGAAGGCGCTGCAGCGCGCGGCCTACCTCGCCAGCACGGAGCTCGCGGCCGAGAAAGGCGCCTTCCCGCTCTACGACGCCGAGCGGTACCTCGCCGGCGAGACCGTGGCCGGGCTCGACGACGACGTGCGCGCGGCCATCGCCAGGCACGGCATCCGCAACGCGCTGATCACCTCGGTGGCGCCGACCGGCACGATCTCGCTGTTCGCCGACAATGTCTCCAGCGGCCTGGAACCGGTGTTCAGCTTCACCTACAACCGCACCGTCATCCTGCCCGACGGCGGCCGGCAGGAAGAGCCGGTCACCGACTACGCCTACCGCCAGTTCCGGGCGGCGTTCGGCGAGGCGGCGCCGCTGCCGGACTATTTCGTCGACGCCCAGACCCTGCGGCCGACCGACCATGTGCGCATGCAGGCGGCGGTACAGAAATACGTCGACAGCTCGATCTCGAAGACCATCAACTGCCCCGAGGACATCTCGTTCGAGGCCTTCAAGGACGTCTACATGCAGGCCTACGACACCGGCTGCAAGGGCTGCACCACCTACCGGCCGAACGACGTGACGGGCGCGGTGCTGTCGCTGACGGAGGAAACCGACGCCACGGCCGGGGCGGGCGAGCCGGAACTGCCGTTCGAGGCGCCGCAGCCGAAGCCGCGCGACGCCTTCGAGGCCGGCGGCATCGTCTACATGACCCGGCCGCTCGACCGGCCCGAGGCGCTGCCCGGCAGCACCTACAAGGTGAAGTGGCCGGAAAGCGACCACGCCATGTACATCACCGTCAACGACGTCATCCAGGACGGCCGGCGGCGGCCGTTCGAGGTCTTCATCAACTCCAAGAACATGGAGCATTTCGCCTGGACCGTGGCCCTGACGCGGATGATCTCGGCCGTGTTCCGGCGCGGCGGCGACGTCTCCTTCGTGGTCGACGAGCTGAAGGCGGTGTTCGATCCACGCGGCGGCCACTGGGTCTCGGGCCGCTACGTGCCCTCGCTGCTGGCGGCGATCGGCGAGGTCATCGAGCGGCACATGATCGCCATCGGCTTCATCCCCGATCCCAAGGCCGACAGCGGGGACGCGGAGAGCGACGTCGTCGCGCGCGCGGCCGGCGACGATGACGACGACGGCCGGCGGCCGCGCCTGCGCGGCTGCCCGAAATGCGGCTCGCCCAGCCTGATCCGGCAGGAGAACTGCGACACCTGCATCAGTTGCGGCTACTCGAAGTGCAGCTAGCAGGCCGCTGAAAAAGCCGCGATGTCGATGCCAACATCCAACGGCATCGCAACCTGCTGAAAAACAACAAAAAATGGATCCTGGCCTTCGCCAGGATGACAAACTTGGGGGGCTCGGTGCAATTTCTTCACAGGCCCTCAGGACGGTAAGAGGGGCAAAGTCCGGGCGGTTTTGTCATGAAGCCCGGACGACGGTCATGCCGGTCCGCGCGGCGGTGAAGAAAGCGCCGAAGGCCCGCCCCCAATCGTCATGCCGGCGGCGGCCGGCATCCATGGGACTGGCCGCCCGTCGAACGACAACGTCTTCTGGGTCCCGGCACCGGCGACGGTGTCCCGCCACGGTCATAGCGGCGGAGCCTGCCCCGGCGCGGGCCGGCGGCCGCCATGCATGGGGACCCCACCGCCGGCGTGGCGCTTGCCCGCGAAGCCCATGGATGCCGGCCTCCGCCGGC
>JANQKO010000045.1 GCA_028281075.1 Alphaproteobacteria bacterium
CGCCCGGCCGCACGGCGGCCTTGCGCACGCCGATCGGCCGTCCCCGCTGCGCCGAACCGTGCCGCAACCCGGCCTTACCCGATGACATTTTGCGGTTCCTGCCTTGGCCGATCAGCTGCAGCTGCGCCAACAGTCCCGGCGGCATAGCCGCGCGTGCGGCCGCGACCACCAGATCGCTCAGCGGCGCGTCGATGCCGGCGGGACTGTTGGCGCAGCTGCAGCTGATCGGCCAAGGCAGAGCACGCAAAATGTCGTCGGGCAAGGCCGGGTTGCGGCACGGATCGGCGCAGCGAGGGCGGCCGATCGGCGTGCGCAAGGCCACGGCGCGGTCGGGCGTTCGCTTGAATGTGGTCGAAACGCTGCGCGCGGCGGCGCCCTGGCAGCGCTTGCGAACGGGCGGTGACCCGGGCGTCAAGGTGCGGCGCGACGACTTCCGCGTGACCCGGTTCAAGCAGCGCAGCGAAACCACGACCATCTTCGTGGTCGACGGCTCAGGTTCAACGGCGTTACAGCGCCTGGCGGAAGCCAAGGGGGCGGTCGAGCTGTTGCTGGCCGACTGCTATGTCCGGCGCGACCGCGTCGCACTGATCGTGTTCAGAGGTGCGGGCGCCGACCTGCTGTTGCCGCCGACCCGCTCGCTGGTGCGGGCGAAACGCTGCCTGGCGAGCCTGCCCGGTGGGGGCGGTACGCCGCTGGCGGCGGGGATCGACGCGGCGGCCGTGCTTGCCGATGCCGTCCTGCGCAAGGGGCAGACGCCGATCGTGATCCTGCTGACCGACGGTCGGGCAAACATCGCACGGGACGGCGGCGCCGGCCGGGCGCGGGCGGGCGAGGAGGCGCTGGAAGCGGCGCAGTCGCTTCGCGTGGCCGGGATCACCTCGCTGGTCGTCGATACGTCGCCGCGTCCGCAGCCGTCGGCCGAACGCTTGGCGGCGGCGATGCAGGCGCGCTACCTGCCGTTGCCGCATGCGGATGCCGCGGCATTGTCGGAAGCGGTCCGGGCGACGGCCGCCGCATCGCCGGCGAACGATGTGGCGGCGTGATGGCCGCAGGGCGACCTGCCGAACGTTGGGTTTCGTTGCTGTGCTTGCCGGCCGGATGCGCGAACATAGGTGACTAAGCCTGACGCATGGGCTTCGGGCGAGGATTTGCGCTGATGTTTCGGACCTGCTTCACGACGGTGCTGTTTACCTCGCTGTTGTTCGGCGAGCGGGCCTGGCCGTCCGACCGGCCGGTCTGGGAGCGCGAAGGCCGCGACTGGCCGAACCGCGAGGCGAGCCGGTTCGTTTCGGCGGCGGGCCTGAGCTGGCATGTACAGCAGGCCGGCAAGGGGCCGGTTCTGCTGCTGCTGCACGGCACCGGCGCGGCGACGCACTCGTGGCGGGATCTGGCGCCGCTGCTGGCGAAACACTTCACCGTGGTCGCGCCGGATCTGCCGGGACATGGGTTTACATCGGCGGCGACGGACGAGCAGCTTTCTCTACCGGGCATGGCCGCCGCTGTGCACGCTCTGCTGCAGGAGCTCGACCTGAAACCGGCGCTGGCCATGGGCCACTCGGCCGGCGCCGCCGTCTGCATCCGCATGAGCCTCGACGGTTACATCGCGCCAGAAGGGCTGGTCAGCCTGAACGGCGCGATCCTGCCGTTGCACGGCCTGCCCGGACGGATTTTCTCGCCGGTGGCCAAGCTGGTCGTCGCGACGTCGCTGCCGTCCCGGTTCTTCGCCTGGCGGGCATCGGATGAAGATGTGGTTAAGGATCTAATCCGGGACACCGGGTCGTCTCTCGATCCGGACGGCGTCGAGTTCTACGCGCGGCTGGCGCGCCGGACCTCGCATGTGGCGGCGGCGCTCGGCATGATGGCGAACTGGGATCTCGAGCCGTTACGGGAAGGTCTGCCGGGTCTGCGGCCGCCGTTGTTGCAGATTGTCGGCGAGAACGACAAGACGATCTCGCCCGACGACGCGCGCCGGGTGCGGAAGCTCGTGCCGGACGCACCGGTCGAGACGTTGCCAGGCCTCGGTCATCTGGCCCACGAGGAACAGCCCGGCCAGGTTGCGCAGATCGTGATCCGGTATGCCCGTTCGATCGGCGTGCTGCCCGGGACATGACGCATCCGCGCGATCATCCGCAACGCGTCGTCCTGAACGACGAGGTACATGCCCGGCCGACCGAAGCGTTTGTCGCGCCGCTGCGACTGTCTTATCTGGCCTTGTTGTCGGACGGCACCAATCGTGAGCAGGAGTGGCAGCAGATCTGCGAGCTGGTGCAGCGCTACAATGTCGCGCCGCCCGCGCCCGAGGCGATTCACTACAGCGTCGATCTGGGGCCGTTCCGTCTGAAGTGGGAGCGGCACACGGAGTTCACGCGCTACACCTTCATCCAGACTGGCGCCGAGCAGGATCCGTTCGCGATGCCGGCGATCGCCAACGTACCGAAGGAATGGGTATCCGATTTGCCGGGCGAAGTCATGGTGGCCGCCCATGCCGGGTTGTTGCGCGGCACCAATGCGCCGGCCAACTATGACGAGATCGGAAAGCAGATGTTTGCCGGCAATCCGCTGGTTGGATCCGCGGTCGCCGGCGGCGCGGCGACGGCGCTGACGGACTTTCGCATCCACGACGACGGCTTCAGCCGGCTTTTACTTTACGACCTCAGCATGACGCCCCGCCAGGCCGGCCGTATCGTGCAACGGCTGCTGGAAATCGATACCTATCGCATCATGGCGTTGCTGGCGCTGCCGATCGCGCGCGACCTGTCGCCGTTCCTGGCGCAGGGTGAGCAGGAACTGAACCGGGTCACCACGCAGCTCGCGGCCGCTAGCGAGGAAGACGAGCCGGTGCTGCTGGATCGGCTGACCCAGCTCGCCGGTGAAATCGGCCGGCGCGACTCCGACAGCCGCCATCGTTTCAGCGCCGCCGCCGCGTACTACGAGCTGGTTCAGCGCCGCATCGCCGACCTGCGCGAGGATCGCATTGAGGGCCTGCAAACGTTCAACGAGTTCACCGAGCGACGTCTCGCGCCGGCGATGAATACTTGCGAGGCGGTGGGCCGCCGGCAACAGGCGCTGTCGCAGCAAGTCGCGCAGGCGACGCAGTTGTTGTCGACACGGGTCGAGTTGACGCGCGAGCGTCAGAATCAGGCCGTGCTCGAATCCATGAACCGCCGGGCGATGCTGCAGTTGCGCCTGCAGCAGACGGTCGAAGGCCTATCGATCGCCGCCATCACCTACTACATCGTCGGCCTGGTCAACTACGCGGCGAAGGCGATCAATGTGGCCGGGGTCCGGCATGACACCGACCTGGTGACCGGAATCAGCATTCCGGTCGTTGCCGTACTGGTCGCGGTTGGTGTCCGTAGGGCTCGGAAGATGCTGGCCAGCCCAACCGATTGAAGCCGAGTGCCGCCTGCCAGGCGAGCAGCGTATGCAATTCGTCATGCCGAGCGTTTCCTGCTGGCGGACTTCGGCAGGTTCATGTTAGCGTGTCAATTCAAATGGACATCTATAGTGACATAAATGCCTGACACGCGGCTGCGGTCACGTCGGCCACATGCCGTCGTCATTGGCAGCGGTTTCGGCGGCCTCGCGGCGGCGGTGCGCCTGGGCGCGCGGGGCTACCGGGTGACGGTGCTGGAGAAGCTCGATGCCCCTGGCGGCCGCGCCTACGTCTATCGCCAGGACGGCTTTACCTTCGATGCCGGGCCGACAATCGTCACGGCACCCTTCATGCTCGAGGACCTCTGGCGGCTATGCGGCCGCTATCTGGAAGACGATGTCGAGCTGTTCCCGCTGTCGCCGTTCTACGAGGTCCGCTTCCACGACGGTGAGGTGTTCGAGTACAGCGGCGATCCGGCCGCGATGCGCGACGAAGTCATGCGCTTTTCGCCGGACGACGTTGCCGGCTACGAGCGTTTCATGCGCGCGAGCGAGGCGACCTTCCGGATCGGCTTCGAACTTCTCGGCCACGTGCCGTTCAGCACCTGGAAGGACATGGCCCGCATCGTGCCCGACATGGTGCGGCTGGCCAGCCATCGCTC
>JANQKO010000446.1 GCA_028281075.1 Alphaproteobacteria bacterium
CGACGGCGGCGGCTCGATCCGCATTCCGGCCGCCTTCAGCGGCATCTTCGGCATCAAGCCGACGCACGGCACCGTGCCCTACTACCCCATGCCGCACAACGACCTGCTGTCGCACCTCGGCCCGATGACCCGGACGGTGACGGATTCGGCGCTGATGCTGGGCGTGATGGCCGGCTTCGACCCGGCCGACCGGTTCAGCCAGCCGCGCCAGGCAACCGACTATCTCACCGACCTGCAGGCCGGCATCGCCGGCAGGAAGGTGTTCTGGAGCCCGACGCTGGGCTACGCCGAGGTCGATCCGGAAGTCGCCGCGGCGACCGAGCGGGCCGCCCGGCGTTTCGCCGAGCTCGGCGCCGAGGTCGAGGAAGGCGATCCCGGCTGGGGCGATCCGACCCCGTTCTTCCTGGTGATCTATGCCAGCACCTTTGCCGCCGACCTTGCCGGTCACCTGCCCGAATGGGAGGCCGAGATGGACCCCGGCCTGGTGCGCGTGGTCCGGCGCGGCATGGACTATGCCGCGACCGATTTCATCCAGGCACGCAGCGCGCGGCTCGCGTTCTACGACAAGGTGGCCAAATTCTTCGAGCGCTACGACCTGCTGCTGACGCCGGCGACCGCGGTGCCGGCCTTCGCCGTCGGCCAGGTGGCCCCGGACCCGTCGACGATCGATCTCGCCGAGATGTTTACCTGGACGCCGTTCAGCTATCCGTTCAACGCCACCGGCCACCCGGCCGCCAGCGTGCCGTGCGGATTCACGGACGACGGCCTGCCGATCGGCCTGCAGATCGTTGGCCGGCTGCACGAGGACCTGCGCGTGCTGCAGGCGGCCGCGGCCTACGAGCGGCTGGCGCCCTGGGCCGACAGGCGTCCGCCGCCAGCCCCGGGGTGATGCCGTAGCGACCCGCATAAGGGCGGCGCCGCGCCTGGAAACACCGATATCAGGCCGGGCCGTCCGGCAGTCTCGGCATGGTGTCGCGGAAAGCCGGGCGGACCGAGACGGCCGACCACCAGGTCGCGAGCCGGGCGCGTTGCCGGAGCAGCGCCATGCCATCGTCGTCGGTGCTGAAATAGGACAGCATGGGCGCGAGGTGGATGTCGGCCAGCGTCAGCGCGTCCCCGACCAGAAAGTCACCACCGGCGGCGAGGCGGTCGAGGGCGTCGAGCACGCGCGGCGCGGCAGCGAGGCCGCGGTCGTATTCGGCCCGGTCGGCGGGCTCGCCCACGCGGGCGGCGAAGACGCCGTGCGAGAAGACCTGCCGCACCAGCGGCCAGTAGACATAGCTGTCGACGATCGACAGGACCTGGTCGACGCGGGCCCGGGCCTCGGGCGCGGCCGGCCGCAGCGCCGGACCGTCGAACCTGTCGTCGAGATAGCGGGTGATGGCGCCGGTCTCGTAGAGCGTGAAACCGCCGTCGACCAGCGCCGGCACGCGGCGGAAGGGATGCAGATCGAGATAGGCGGCCGGCACGTCGTCGGCGAACGGGTCGACCTCGACCCAGGTATAGCCGACGCCCTTCTCGTGCAGGGCGAAGCGGGCGATCCAGGCATAGACGCTGTATTCGTAGCCGTGTAGTTCGATCGTCATGGCGCGCGGCGGCCTTCCCGGTCGAGGACGGCGATGGTCTTGTCGTGGCGTTGCCGCCCATTGTCGGCGCCGGCGCCCGCCGATGGAAGCCCCGTCGTGGCCGTGCCGCCGCCCGCGGCGGTCCGGCGGGGGTCAGTCGGCGTAGGCCAGGCGGCCGCCGGGCGCCGGGCGCTCGCGCACCATCAGGTGGGCTATGGCCGACAGCAGGCCCAGCACGATGGCGAGATACCACATGACGTCATAGCTGCCGTGGCGGTCGAACAGCACCCCGCCCAGCCAGACGCCGACGAAGCTGCCGACCTGGTGGCTCAGAAAGACGAACCCGAACAGCGTGCCCATGGCGCGCGGACCGAACATCACCAGGACGAGCGCGCTGGTCAGCGGCACGGTCGAGAGCCAGACCGCGCCCATCACGAACGCGAACACCAGCACCGACAGCGGGGTCACGGGCAGGGAAATGAACACCAGGATCGCGGCCGCGCGGATCGCGTAGATCGCCGCGAGCACGACCGGCTTCGCGATCCGGGTGCCCAGCCACGAGGCAAACAGCGTGCCGAAGACGTTCGCCAGGCCGACCAGGGCGAGGGCCTGCATGCCGAGCGTGCGCAGCTCGGCGGCGGACGCGGGCGAGACGCAGAAATGCTGCACGAAGTTCGGCAGGTGCGCCGTGACGAAGGCGAGATGAAAGCCGCAGACAAAGAAACCGGCCGTCAGCATGACGTAGCTCGGATGCCCGAAGGCGCCCCTGATGGCCCCCGGGATCGACAGCGTGTCCTCGCCACCGGCCGGCGCCGCGGTCCCGGCGCGCAGGAACGGAATGCAGAGCGCCATCGGCACCAGTGTCGCCGTCACCACGACCATCGTCATCCGCCAGTCGAGCGACGCGATCAGCCAGGACACCAGAAGCGGCAGCACCACCTGCCCGGTGGACCCGATGGCCGACGTGAAGCCGAGATAGGTGGCGCGCTTCGCTTCCGGCGCCGCCCGCCCGACCACCGCCAGGACGGTGCCGAAGGCGGTGCCCGACAGGCCCATGCCGACCAGCACGCCGGCGCCCATGTGCTGGGCGAACGGCGTCGTCCCGACGACGCAGATGCCCATGCCGGCGAGATAGCAGACGAAGCCCAGCCACAGCGCCCGCCGGTCGCCGAACTTGTCGGCCAGCATGCCGAACGCGGGCTGGGCGGCGCCCCAGACCAGGTTCTGGATGGCGATCGACAGCGAGAACAGCTCGATCCTGCCGCCGAACAGGTCGTTCGACAGCGGCTCGACGACGCCACCGAACACCGACCGCACGCCGAACGACAAGGCCAGCACGACGCCGCCGGCAAGGACGATGGCGAGCGCGCCCCGGCTGTCGTGCATGGTTGCGGCTGTGGTCATGGGGCGTCTCTCCATCCGTGTGGCACCGGGGCTTGACGCGGATGCTAGCCAGGCTCTACATTTTTGAATAACGAAATTTACTGAACTCTGATATTCGAATTTCGAAATGAATCCGACCTTCGACATCGAGGCGCTGCGCGCCGTGGTGGCGGGCATCGACCTGCGCGGCTTCGCCCGCGCCGCCGCGCATCTCGGCCGCTCGCAGTCGGCGGTCAGCATGCAGTTGAAGAAGCTCGAACAGCAGGCCGGCACGCCGCTCTTCATACGCAAGGGGCGGGGCCTGGTGCCGACCGAGGCGGGCGAGGCGCTGGCCGCCTATGCCCGGCGCATCCTCGCCCTCAACGACGAAGCGGCACTCGCGGTCGGCGCGGCCGTGACCTCGGCGACCGTGCGCCTGGGGCTGCCACAGGACTTTTTCGACGACGTCATGCTGGCGACGCTGACCGCATTTTCGCGGCGGCACCCGGACGTGCACGTGGAGGTCCGTGCCGGGCCGAACTATCGGCTCAGCGACGAGATCGCCGCCGGCCGGCTCGATGGCGCGGTCGCCTTCTACACCGACGGCGCCCGGCCCGAGGGCGAGCTGTTGTGCAAGCTGCCGATGCGGTGGCTGGCGCACGAATCCGTCCGCCAACGCGCCGGCGACGACCGGCTGCCGCTGGTGCTGTTCGAGCATCCCTGCCTGTTCCGGCAGGCGGCGCTGGCCGCCCTCGATGGCGCCGGCCGGCGCTGGCGGGTCGCGGTGACGACACCCAGCCTGCCCGGCATCTGGGCGGCGCTCAGGTCGGGCCTCGGCATGGCCGTGCGGACGGACCATGGATTACCCGGAGACATCGCCCATGCCGGCGAGGATGTCGGCCTGCCGGCCCTGCCGGCGATCGAGGTCCGGCTGCTGCGGGCCGAGAACGCCTCCAACGCGGCCGATGCCCTGTGCGACGTGTTGCGCGACGACACCCTGCGGCTCGTCGCCCCGGCCTGACACCGGAACGGCGCCGACATCCCGCTTTCCGCCGGACGGAAAGGACGGGCTCATCACAAGGACGCCAAGACACGAAGAACCAGGAAATTGGTGGCGCGCAGCGTCGATAGACAGGTTTGTTCTTTGCGCTTTTGCGTCTTTGTGGTGAACCGTTTTCTCGGATGAGCTCACCGCCAAGGCGCCAAGGCACCAAGAGCACGGCCGCCGGCACGGTGGTCTGATGGCCTGTCCCTTGGTGTCTTGGCGCCTTGGCGGTAACAACGGCTGCCTTGCCGCCAAACGACCCCGGCGCCGTTCACGCCATGATGAACGACATCGGCTATCTTATCGCGCCCCGACGGCTCCGCCTTCTCGCGGCCGTCAGGCCTTGCCGACCGGCATGTCGATGCCGGCGGCGAGGACGTCCAGGTCGAGGACCAGGGCCTCGATCCGGCCACGGCGGCCATGCAGCACGCTGTGGCCCAGCGAGCGCGCGGCGAGGTGTCCGCCGGCCTGCGTGGCCGTCTGGCGGCTGATCACCGCGACGACGTCGGCACCGTCGCCGTCGAGGCCGCGGGCGGCCTGCTCGAGGCGTTCGGCGATGTTCACGGTATCGCCGACGACGGTGTAGTTGACGCGCTCCGGCGAGCCGATGTCGCCGGCGATCACCGGACCGGAGTGGATGCCGATGCGGAGATGGATGCGCCGCCGGCCCCGCGCTTCGCGCCGGTCGTTGTCGGCCCGGATCGCGGCCGCGATCGCCGCCGCCGCCCGGCAGGCGCGCAGCGCGTGGTCGGCCTGGTCGTCGGGCGCGCCCCAGAAGGCCATCAGCGAATCGCCGATGTATTTGTCCGTGGTGCCGCCGAAGGCCTCGACACGGCCGTTCAGCAGGCTGAAATGCTCGTTGAGCAGCCGCTCGATCTGCGCGGCCGACATCTCCTCGGACATCGCCGTGAAGCCGACGATGTCGGTGAACAGCACCGTGACCTCGGTCAGCGTGCCGGGGACGCGCTCGGCGTCCCCGCGCGGCAGCAGCTTGCGCACGAGCGCCTTCGGCACATAGCGGCCGAACGCCGTCAGATTGGCGTGCGCGAGCGCCAGCGCGTCGAAGACGGCATTCACCTCGCGGAACAGGCTGCGGCGCGGCGTGGCGCCGGGATCGAATTCGAGCTGGCCGAGCCGGCCGGCGCTGGCGGCGAGGCGCTTGATCGGGCCGGTGAGGGCGCGGCTCAGCAGCAGCGAGGCGACGAACGCGGTGACGACGGCGGCCAGCACCGCGAGCGAGACCAGTTCCAGCCGCCCAAGCCGCGGCGCGATCGACGACAGCGGCACATGCAGGCCGACGAGCCAGGCGACGTCGTCGTATCCCGTCAGCTCGCGATAGAGGAACACCCGGGCGTCGCCGCCCTCGGTGACGACCCGGGCCTGGACGCTGTTGGCGAACCGCGCTTCCAGGTCCCGCACGCGGGCCTCGCTCCAGAAGCCGGCGAGCGGCCGGTCGTCCAACTCGTCGAGGCCCGGCAGCGGCGCCCGGTCCGTCAGCCGCGCGAAGACCTGCGGCAGGCGCGGATGCGCCAGCACGCTGTCCGCGCCACGCAGGATGAAGGGCGTGCCGAGGATGTGATCCTGGAGCGACAGAAGGTATCGCGACAGCGCCTCGAGCGAGACGCTGGCGATCAGGACGCCTTGCGGGTCCGCGTGGCGCAGCGGCGCGATGAAGGTGATGAACGGCCGCCGCACGGACTCGGCGACGAAGATGCCGTCCCAGCGGGCCGCCGTCGCCGTTTCATAGGCCTTGAGCGTCGTCATGAAAGTGGGATCGTCCGACCAGTCGTCGGTCCGGACGCGGTTCTCCGGCCGGTCGCGGAACACCCGCAGGACGCGGCCATCGAAGGAGGCGAACGACAGCGTCGCCACCTGCGGCGTCGCCGAGAGCGCGGCCCGGAACAGCATGGCAATCTCGTCCCTGTCCGAAAGCGGGGCGTCGCGCTCGCGGAACATCGCCGCGAGGCCGGCCGCCTGCTGCGGCACGGTGTCGAGGTAGCGGACGACGTGGCCTTCGATCGCGCGCGCGACGATCGCCGCCCGGTCGCGCGTCAGTTCGCGGGCGCTGGACAGCGCGGCCTCGAACACCATGACATAGAGCGCGAACAGCGGCACCAGCGTCGCCGCCAGGATGCTCAGGAAAACGAACATCGCCATCGAGCCGGCAAACGGCGCCGGTCGTTGTTCGGACGGGGTTGGCGTCATCCGTTCTCCCGCTCGGCGGCCGGCCTGGCCATGGCGACCGGGCATTAGAGACGACGGCCGTCCGCGGCGGGTTGACACGGATCAAGCGGGAATTGCGGCGGCGTGACGCGGAACGTCATTGAAAATCTGGTGAGCCCGGCCGGGATCGAACCTGCGACAACCTGATTAAAAGTCAGGTGCTCTACCAACTGAGCTACGGGCCCCAGGGGAGTCGCGGCGGAAACTAGGTCGCGGACGGGTCGGGGTCAATAGGCGACGGCGTGCCCGTTTCGCGGCGCCGTTCCAGGTAGGCGCGGACATGCGGCGTCGGGTTGGCCGCCAGCGCCTCGGCGGCCGGCAGGAAATCCGCCCAGACCACCTCGCGGTTGTCGATGCGGACCGCGGGACGGTCGGTCAGGACCGCCTCGAAAATCGCGCAGCGGTCCCGGCGGCGGTCCCAGAGGACGGTTTCGGCATAGACCGGACGGACGTCGGTGGCGTCGACCCGAACGCCGGCCTCCTCGTGCAATTCCCGGACGGCGGCCGCCACGGCGCTCTCGCCGGTCCCGATGTGCCCGCCGGGCAGCGTCAGTTGGGGACGGTAGGAATTGCGGATCATCAGCACCGCGCCGTCGTGCCAGACCGCGACCGACGCGCCCGATGTCGGCCGCCGCCGCACGCGCCACCAGACCCGCAGCAGGCGGAACGCGAGGCGGTAGAGGCGGTCGGTCATGATGCCTGGCTGGCTGGCGGGACCGCCGGACGGAACAGGCCGATTGCGCGCCATTCGGGATTACCCGGAAGCGAAAATCCCGCTAGTATGGGTTGAGAATCCGCCTCTGTCACAACGGGTCCAAAGCGAAAAGATGTCGATGCGTATCCTTCGGGCGCTCGCCGCCGTCGGCGCCGTTCTGCTGTTCGCCGGGTGTGAAACCGCCCTTGTCGATACCGATACGACATTCAATCCCACATATCGGAAGGCGATCGTGGTCGTCGGCATCGGCAAGGAGCTGACGGCCGATTATGCCCACTACCAGGCCTTCATCTGGCGGCCCTACGACCCCGAGACCGGCCGGCCGATGAGCGAGGAACGCAAAATCATCCTGCGCTGGTCGCGATGTTGGCCGCCTGAGAACAAGGATGAATGCGAACCGTCGGGCTTCAAATACTATGCCTTCATCGTCGATCCCGGTGATTACTTTTTCCATTACGTGTTCACGGAAGTACATGCGCAAAAGCACGTGCGGACGTATCTCACGGGCAAGGAAAAAGCCAAGCGCGGCACGCGGGTCGACAGGTGGGCCAACGTTCTCGAATCCAAGGCGCCGCGATTCAACGTCGAGGCCGGAGAAGCCATCTATATCGGAGACTTCATATTCGGCGGGCATGAGCAGATCAGAAGCCTGAAAAACCTGCGCTTCGATCTCACGGCGGCCCGGACCTACATGTCCCAGTTCCCCGATGTCGCGGCGCCCCTGGAGCCGCGCCCCGCCATGATGCATCTGCTGACGAACTGAATGGCAAACGCCGGCATCGAGGCCATGTCGTCATGCCGACGGGGGCCCGTGTCCATGGCTAATTCGGCACGTGGATCCTGGCCTGCGCCAGGATGACGATTGGTGGCGGCGGTGATCTCAGCTCCCCAGAAAGTCGAAGTCGACGCCCTGGTCGGCCTGGGTGACGTGGTCGGCGTAGAGCTTGGCGTAGCCGCGGGTGGGGGCGGTGGCGGCGAGAGGCGTGGCGGCGCGGCGTTGGGCCAGCGTGGCCTCATCCACTAAGAGATCCAGACGGCGGTTCTTGACGCTGAGGCGGATGCGGTCGCCCGTGCGCACATACGCCAGCGGGCCGCCGATGGCGGCTTCGGGCGTCACGTGCAGGACGATAGTGCCGAAGGCGGTGCCGGACATGCGGGCGTCCGAGATGCGGACCATGTCCTTGAGGCCGGCCTGCGCGAGCTTTTTCGGGATCGGCAGGTAGCCGGCTTCCGGCATGGCGGCGGCGCTGCGCGGGCCGGCATTCTGCAGCACCATGATGTCGTCGGCCGAGATGTCGAGATCCGGATCGTCGACCCGGGCGGCGAGGTCCTCGAGCGACGCGAAGACCACGGCGCGGGCGTCCTTCTCGAACAGGCCGGCATCGGCGGCCGAACGCTTCAGGATGGCGCCGCCCGGCGCCAGGCTGCCGAAGAGGGCGACCAGGCCGCCGACGGGCTCGTAGGGATCATCTAGCGGGCGGATGACGTCGCGGTCGACCCAAGTTCCGGTCTCGGCCGCGAGACGCTGCTCCAGGGTCTCGCCGGTGATGGTCAGGCCGTCGAGGTGCAGGAGCGGCTTCAGCTCGCGCAGGAGCGCGCCCACGCCGCCGGCGGCGAAGAAGTCCTCCATATAATGGCTGCCCGAGGGCTTGAGGTTGACCAGCACCGGGGTCTCGTCGCTGAGCGTGTTGAGGCGGTCGAGCGAGACATCGATACCGACCCGCCGCGCGACGGCGGTCAGGTGGATGACGGCGTTGGTCGAGCCGCCGACGGCGAGCAGCACGCGGAGCGCGTTCTCGACGGATCTGGCCGTGATCAGGCGCGAGGGACGCAGGTCCTGCCGGGCGGCGGCGAGCGCCTGCATGCCGCTGGCCTCGGCGGCGCGCAGGCGGGCGGCATGCACGGCCGGGATCGCCGCCGTGCCGGGCAGCGCCAGGCCCAGCGCCTCGGTGATGCAGGCCATGGTGCTGGCCGTGCCCATGACGGCGCAGGTGCCGGCGGTGGTGGCGAGCCCGCCCTCGATCTGCTCGATCCGGGCCTTGTCGATGCGGCCGCCGCGGTATTCGCCCCACCAGCGCCGGCAGTCGGTGCAGGCGCCGAGGCGCTCGCCGTCCTGGCGGTGGGTCAGCATCGGCCCGGCCAGCAGGTAGACCGCCGGCAGGTCGGCCGACGCCGCGCCCATGAGCTGCGCCGGCACCGTCTTGTCGCAGCCGCCGACCAGGACCACGGCGTCCATCGGCTGGGCCCGGATCATCTCCTCGGTGTCCATGGACATGAGGTTGCGGAACATCAGGCTGGTGGGCGAGAGATAGGGCTCGCCCAGCGAGATCGTCGGGAATTCCAGCGGCAGGCCGCCGGCGGCCAGCACGCCGCGCTTCACCGCCTCGACCAGCTCCGGCAGGTGGCGGTGGCAGTTGTTGAAGCCGCTATGGGTGTTGGTGATACCGACCACGGGCCGGTTCAGCATGTCGGTGGAATAGCCCATGGAACGGGCAAAGGAGCGGCGCAGGTAGAGCGAGAAGTCGCGGTCGCCGTAATTGGTCAGGCCGCGCCGCAATCCGCGCGGTTCGTCGTTATTGTCGTCGGCCATCTCGCTCTCCTCCCGCCGGCTAGGTGTGGAGCCTCAATAGGTTGTCCTCGGCTAGACGGAGTCTGCTGATTGGTGTTTTGGCTTTCAAGCTAGCATGAGGTCTGTGCCAGTTGTATCGGTGCAGCCAGTCTGGCAGATGGCGGGCGCGCTGAATTG